>NZ_AMPR02000431.1:0-20893 GCF_000307735.3 Cupriavidus sp. HPC(L)
GCCGCCCTTGACCGCAGTCTCCGACGCGTTGGCCGCCAGGCCGCTGGCCTGCCGCGCGTTGTCCGCGTTCTGGCGCACCGTGCCGGTCAGCTCCTCCATGCTCGACGCGGTCTCTTCCAGCGACGCCGCCTGCTGCTCCGTGCGCTGCGACAGGTCGTTGTTGCCGGCGGCCACCTGGCGCGTGGCCGTGGCGATCGCGCTCATGCCTTCCTGGATCTCGCGGACGACCGACAGCAGGCTGCGCTGCATGGTCTGCATCGCCTTGGCCAGCGCGCCGATCTCGTCGTTGCTGGAGAACTCGTAGCGCGTGGTCAGGTCGCCGGCGCCCAGGCGCAGCGCGAAGTCCAGCATCTCGCGCATCGGCCGATGCACCATCGCCAGCAGCGCCGCGCCGGTGGCCATCGCCGACAGCCCCGCCAGTACGAAGCCGCCCCACAGCCATGGCCGCAGTGCCGCGCGCGTCTGCGGTTCGGCCAGCAGCTCGAAGGCGACCAGCGCCGCCAGGAACCATGCCAGGCCCACGCCCTGCGACAGCATGATGCGGCCGCGCAGGCCCAGGCGGCGCAGCCCGTCGATCCAGCCCAGCGGACCGCGGCGGACCACCGCGCCCTCGCGGATGCGGATGCCGCTGGCGTTGCCGGCGCGAATGCGCGCGTACGCGGCCTGCGCCGCCTCGATCTGCTCGGTGCTCGCCATCGAGCGCACCGACGTATAGCCGACGGTCTGTCCGTCGACGCGGGTCGGCGTCACCGTCGCGCTGACCCAGTAGTAGTCGCCGTTCTTGCGGCGGTTCTTGACCAGCCCGACCCACGAGCGGCCCGCCTGCAGCGTGCGCCACAGGTCCTCGAAGGCCTCGGGCGGCATGTCGGGATGGCGCACCAGATTGTGCGGAGCGCCGAGCAGTTCCTCGGCGGTAAAGCCGCTGACCTCGATGAACGCGCGGTTGGCGAAGGTGATGCGGCCCTTCAGGTCGGTGCGCGAGATCAGGTAATCGTTGGGCGCGAGCTTGTATTCGCGCGCGGTGACAGGCTGGTTGTTTCTCATGACGTTGTGCTGCTCGATTCGTTCGGGGTGCGCGCGTCAGGCCGCGGCGGCGGCTTCGATCGCGGCCAGCTCCTCGGTCGCCAGCAGCTTCTCGATATCGACCAGGATCAGCATGCGGTCTTCGACCGAGCCGAGGCCGCGGATGTATTCGGTGTCGAGATTGCCGGAGAACTGCGGCGTGGGCTTGATCTGGGCGGGGGTCAGCGTCAGCACGTCGGAGACGCCGTCGACGACGATGCCCGTGGTGCGATGGTTCAGGTCGACGATGATGACGACCGTGTACTGGTCGTAGCTGACGGTCTGCTGCTGGAACTTGATGCGCAGGTCGACGATCGGCACGATGGTGCCGCGCAGGTTGATCACGCCCTTCAGATAGGCCGGCGCGTTGGCGATCTGCGTGACCGCCTCGTAGCCGCGGATTTCCTGCACCTTGAGGATGTCGACGCCGTATTCCTCGCGACCCAGCGTGAAGGCGAGAAACTCCTCGCCGCTTCCTTCGGTCCTGATGCTGACGTTCATCTTGCGCTCCCGCTCCCCGGTTGTGGCCGTCGTTGCACGCTGGCGGAGTGCACCCCAGCCGGCCCGACCGCCTTTATTGACCACTGCGTGGCAACTGCCCTGGCAACTGCATGGCGATGGCGCCGCGATGGCGCGGCCCCAAGGGCGCCCGCGAACGGCGCGCGCCTCGCCCCTTGCTGGTTATCGGCAGTCCCGATGCGCGGCTGAAGGGTCGGAAGCGGCCGGAATTACCCCTCTTCGGAGGGGGATAGCAGCGCGGCGACCGACTGCATCAGCTGATCGGGATCGAAGGGCTTGGGCAGGAAGCCACTGGCGCCGGCCTCGCGCGCCTGCGCGCGGATCTGGCCGTCGGCCTCGGTGGTCAGCATCAGGATCGGCATCGCGGCGTAGCGCGGCGTGGCGCGCAGCCGGCGGATCAGCGTCAGGCCGTCCATGCCCGGCATCACCTGGTCGGTGACCAGCATGTCGAACGGCTGCGCCGGCGATGCGGCCTCGGCCGCCGCGTGCGCCTCGTCGCCGTCCCCCGCCTCGGCGACGTCGTAGCCGCCGGCGCGCAGGCAGGCGGCGATCATGCGACGCAGGGAAGGCGAATCGTCGACGACAAGAATGCGTTGAGCTGGCATGGCGGCTACCTCGAAACGGCGGCGGATCGGCCGGCATGGTCCGTGCGGCGATCCGTATGCTGTGCTGGTCGGCGCCGGCCCCTGCCGGCGCATCGCTGCGGCGCGTGCCGCCATATCGGACCGGGATCGGCCCCATACCGCGGCGCTGTGCGCCAACCAGACTTATCGGCCGGCAGGCTCGCTTCCTTTAGTTCGCAGGTTCCGAGGCGTGGCGTTCAGCGGCGCGCAGTGGTCAGCAGGTCGGCGAAGCCGGCGGCTTCCATCGGGCGGGCCAGCAGATAGCCCTGCACTTCGTCGCAGCCCATGCGCGCCAGGATGTCCAGCTGGGCCTGCGATTCGACGCCCTCGGCTACCACGCGCATCCGCAGCTCGTGCGCCAGCGCGACCATCGAGCCGACGATGGCGCGGCCCTGCGGATCCGACTCCAGGCCGCCGATCAGCGTGCGGTCGATCTTCAGCGTGCCGACCCGCAGCCGCTTCAGATAGCCCAGGCTGGAATAGCCGCTGCCGAAGTCGTCCAGCGCGACGTGGATGCCGAGCGCCTGCAGTTCGGTCAGCGTCTCCAACGACTGCGCGATGTCCTTCATCGCCGCCGTCTCGGTGATCTCGAGCGTGATCGCCGACGGCGGAATGTCGTGCTGGTGGATCTGCTCGAGCAGGTACTGCGGGAAATCGCGGCTGGCGAAGCGCAGCCCCGACACGTTGATCGCGACCGGGACCACCGGCAGGCCGGCGTCCTGCCACTCGCGCACCTGGCTGCAGACGCTGGCGATGACCCAGTCGTCCAGCTTGTCGATCTGACCGGACTGCTCGGCCACCATGATGAATTCGGCCGGATTGACCGCGCCGAGCGTCGGATGGCGCCAGCGGCAAAGCGCCTCGGCGCCCACCACGGTGCGCGCGTCGACGTCGAACTTCGGCTGGTATTCGAGCGACAGGCCGTCGTCCTGGATCGCCAGCCACAGGTCGCGGCGGATCACCCGCATGCGGCGCGCGCGCTCGCCGGCGGCGGAATTGAAGGTGCGCACCTGGTTCGAGCCGGATTCGCGCGCCTCGGACAGGCTGACGCGCGCCGCCTGCATCAGCCCCTCCGAGCTCTGCGCGTCGCGCGGATAGACCGCGATGCCGATATTGACGCCGATCTGCATCTGCAGGCCACGCGCGGTGACGAACTCGGAGATCGACGCCAGCACGCGCGAGCCGAGTTCGTGCGCGCGATTCGAATTGAGCAGCGCCGGGACACCGACCGCGAACTCGTCGCGGGCCAGACGCGCCAGGAAGTCGTGCGGCTCCAGCGCGGCCTGGGCCAGCACGCTGGCGTCCTGAGCGAGGATGTCGTCGGCGCGCACCTCGAAGACTTCGTCGACCTCGCGGAAGTCGGCGATATGGATCAGCAGCACCGCGCAGCTGGTCTCGGCCAGCCGCGCATGGGCGATCGACTGGTCGAGCCAGCGGGCGAACGCCGCGCGATCGGGCACATCGGTCGCCACGCTGTATTCACCGACGGTCGCCTGGCCGCGCCCCACGGGACGGACCGTCAATCGGCCCGGCATGCGGCCGTTCAGCCGGCGCACGATCCGCGCCGGCAAACCCGGCGACGCGCCGCCGTTGCGCTCGCTCTCGGGCTCGCCGGCATCGCTGAGCAGGACGTCGCGTTCGCGCTGCGGCGCATGGCGGCGGTCCAGCAACGACAACAGCGCGAACGCCGCCGTCCCCAGCACGGCCAGGCCAAGGCCGAACCAGGCCGGATGCAGCAGGTTCACCGCATCGATGCAGGCGGTGCGCGAGGTCGCGCCGCCGCACTGGTGGCCAAGCCCGATTCCGGCCGCGGCGATCACGCCCGCGCCGGCCAGCGTCGCCAGCATGGCGGCACCGCGCCAGTACGCCAGCGCGCGGTGCAGCCATTGGGCCAGCACCGTCGTCGCGATGCCGCCCACGAGCGCGGCCAGCGCCTGCGACCACTCCGCCGAACGCGGCACCGAGCCGGACAGCAACACGACCCAGACCGGCAGGCCGATCGACGCCTGCGACACCAGTCCCGCGGTCAGGGCCATCATGCGGCCGGACCATCCCGTCCCATCGCGGCCACGGCCGACAGCGCGAAGGCCGACGGCGATGCCGAGCAGGATGGCGAGCAGCAGAACGCTAAAACTCATATCGAAGGGGGCGCTGCGGAATGCGTGTAGGTGGCGCCGTCAAGCTCCGGCCCGCAGGCCGGCGACGGGACGCCCTTGGTATTGCGGAACCGCGTCGAGCGCGGCAAATCGTGGTGCGGGACCCCGGCGCACCGTGCACGCACCGGCTGCCGTCGGCCGCCGGGCCGGCATCGCCCGGGACGTTAGCATAGCCACCGCGCGCAGTGCATGCGACGTCACCTTATTGCAACGAAAGCAGTCGGTGATCGCACGTTGCCTGGCTTCACCCGCGCTGGCAGCAAGCCGCGCGCGGACATTCGACGACGAAGACAGGACAAGGCGACGCAAGGACATGGGACGACTCGATCGATCAGTAGCGGCGGACAGTCCGCCAACCTGCCGGGCGACAGCCCATGCTGTGGGGATATCGACCGCCGGTGGGGATTACTTGAATCGGGGAATGGCGGCGGGGGCCCTGTGGCGGAGATCCGTGACGCCGACGGGCAATGGAAACGCGCCGAGGGCAACATCGCATCCGTTTTACCGCGCCATATTGCACAAAACGAATGCGACAAACGAAAGAGCCAGGCCCATGGCATCACGAAACCACGCCGGCGAGGCGGCAATCGCATGGAATCCGGCCAAAGATGACGCCGGCGACAGACCGGCGCGAGAAAAGTTCATCATGAAAGGTTTCGTGACCGATTTTGTCAAAAATCGGTTTCAACCTGCGCCAGCATTTGCATCGCTATCGCAGGCCGTTATAATTCATGCCGTTCATCTCGCCCACCGTAATCAGAGGTCTCAAAATGGCAACCTATCAGGAAATCGTTCAGAAAATCAACGAATTGCAGAAGCAAGCCGAAGAGATCAAGGCACGAGAGCAGGCAGCGGTAATCGACGATATCCGCAAGAAAATCGAAGAATATGGCTTGACCGCCGAAGATCTCGGTTTTGGCAGCAAGGCGGTACCCGGCAAGAAAACCGCGCGCAAAGTGCCCGTGCGCTATCGCGACAGCGCTGGCAATACCTGGACGGGCCGCGGCAAGCGCCCCGGCTGGCTGACCCAGGCGCTGGCCTCCGGAAAATCGATCGACGACTTCCTGGTGCGATAAAGGCAGCATCCGCCGGGACGCCTTGCGGCGTCACCACACCGGGCAAAACCCAAGCACCGGGATTGGGGTCGGCGCGGGGCAATAAAAAAACCGGGCCAAACCCAGGCCCGGTTTTTCATTGCGGCAATCGGCGAGGATCGTCCCTCAGGACGCAAACCCCAGCGGATTCATCGACTGCCAGCGCCACGAGTCCGCGCACATCCGGTCCAGATCGTGACGCGCCTGCCAGCCGAGCAGGCGCTGTGCCAATGCCGGGTCCGCATAGCACGAGGCAATATCCCCGGGGCGGCGGGCGACGATTTCATACGGAATCGATTTCCCGCTGGCGCGGCGATACGCTTCCACCACCTCCAGCACGCTGTAACCGCGGCCCGTTCCGAGGTTGACCGTCATTCCCTCGCCGCGCTCGTTCAAATAGCGCAGCGCCGCCAGATGGCCGTCGGCCAGATCGCAAACGTGAATGTAGTCGCGCACGCCGGTGCCGTCCGGGGTCGGATAGTCGCCGCCAAACACCATCAGGCGCTCCCGGCGGCCCGCCGCCACCTGCGCCACATAGGGCATCAGATTGTTCGGCACGCCGCCCGGATCCTCGCCGATCAGGCCGCTTTCGTGCGCCCCGACCGGGTTGAAGTAGCGCAGATACCCAATACGCCAGTGCGGGTCGGCGCGTTCGAGATCGCGCAGGATCTGCTCGCCCATCAGCTTGGTCTGGCCGTAGGGATTGGTCGCCGACAGCGGGAATTCCTCGCGGATCGGCACCGTATGCGGATTGCCATAGACGGTGGCCGAGGAGCTGAATACCAGCGTCTTGACGCCGGCCCCCTGCATCGACGCGCACAGCGTCAGCAGGCCGTTCAGGTTGTTGTCGTAGTAGGCGAGCGGCTGCGCCACCGATTCGCCGACCGCCTTCAGCGCGGCGAAATGGATCGCGCCGCCGATCTTGTGCTCGGCGAACAGCCGGTCCAGCAAGGCGCGGTCGCGCACGTCACCCTCGACGAATCGCGGCGTCTTGCCGGAAATGGTGGCGATCCGGTCGACCACCGCACGGTTGCTGTTGGACAGATTGTCCAGCCCGACCACGTCGTAGCCGGCCGCGAGCAGTGCAACCCAGGTATGCGAAGCGATATAGCCGGTGGCACCGGTCAGCAGCAGAGTGTCTGGCATCGTGAACTTTATCGATTGAACATGCGGACGGCGGGGCCGAGCCACCGCCGTCAGGGGCGTTATGGTAACCCGGCCGGCGATCCCGCCCCGGCCGCGGCAAGCTGGCCGCTGCGCGCCTGCCAGGCGGTATACGCTGCGTGCAGCCGCCAGCCCGACTCCAGATCGCGCATGCCCAGATACTGTGCGACGGTGGCCGGCTCGGCGCCGGCCTCGAAATGCAGCGCGCCATAGCTGTTGCGCAGCGTCTGCGGCGAGGCGCGCTCGGTGCGTCCGTCCAGCACGCCGGCCTCGTCCAGCAACTGCTCGACCCGCCGGTACAGCGAGGCGGCGTGCAGCGGCCGTCCCGCGGGCTGTGCCGGAAACACCAGCGTGCCGAGCGTGCCACCCGCCTCTCGCACCGCCAGCCAGGCAAGCAGGGGCCGGCGGGCGAAGTCGAACACGGGCGCGCGATAGGTGCGGCCGTTGTCTGTACGGGTCAGCCGCAGCTCGCTGGCGTCGGACGCAATGCTGTCGAGCCGCAGCCCCCGTACCTCGCCTACCTTGAGGCCGGCGCCCAGCATCGTGGCGACCACCGCGATGTCCCGCGCGCGCTTCCAGGCGGTCGCGCTCGGCGTGGCATCCGCGTCCGGCATCGTGACCGGTTCCAGCACACGCGCCACCACGGCGTCGCGCTCGGCCGGCAGCAGGAAGGGGGTCGGATCGTTGTCGCCTTCGGCCAGATGGGCCCGCACCGCCTGGCTGCCGGGGTTATGCAGGCCCGCCTGCTGCAGCGACAGGTAGTGAAAGACGCGCTCGATCAGCCGCGTATAGCGATAGCGATGGCGCTTGTGGAGCCCCTCGGCATCCAGGAAGGCGCCGATCTGCGCGGCCGACCACGACAGCGGCGCGACGCCATGTTCGCGCGACCAGCGCAGCAGCTTGCCCCACATGGCCCGATAGACCACTGCGGTGCCATGGCCAAAGCCATGGACCGCCAGCCAGCCATCGAAAGCCCGCTCGGGATCGGCATGCCAGTCCGCCAGATTGCCTTCGAACAGATCGCGGCCCGCGGCTGCCGGTCGAGGATCGTCGCTCACCTGCACTCCTGCTGATTCATTGGGCACATTGTAGACAAGGCGCCACCGCGTCCCCACGCAGCGGATGCGCGGCACCGTACGGTAATCGCCCGGCGCAAGCGTCACAGCGCGCCAATGCGTTGGTCACGGGTATTGAAAGCCTGCGAACGCCGTGCTAACTTTCGATTCACTATGCAACTGGTTGCATATCGATGCAGCCATCGATTGCAGCCATCCATCGAACACAACCCTTCTTTACGAACCGAGGCCGCCATGTCCCTTCCTCCGCTCCTGCAACGCCTGCGCCTGCCAGTGGTGTGCTCGCCGCTGTTCATCATCTCCAATCCCGATCTGGTGATCGCGCAGTGCAAGGCCGGCGTGGTCGGCTCCTTCCCCGCGCTGAACGCACGGCCGGCCTCGCTGCTGGAGGAATGGCTGGACCGCATCACCACCGAGCTTGCCGAGCACGACGCCAGGCATCCGGACCGCCCGTCGGCTCCGTTCGCGGTCAACCAGATCGTGCACAAGTCGAACGACCGTCTCGAGCACGACCTGGAGCTGTGCGTGCGCTACAAGGTACCGATCGTGATCACCTCGCTGGGCGCGCGTGTCGAGGTCAACCAGGCGGTGCACTCGTATGGCGGCATCGTGCTGCACGACATCATCAACAACACGTTCGCCCACAAGGCGATCGACAAGGGCGCCGACGGCCTGATCGCGGTCGCCGCGGGCGCCGGCGGCCATGCCGGCACGCAGTCCCCGTTTGCGCTGCTGCATGAAATCCGCGAATGGTTCGATGGTCCGCTGCTGCTGTCGGGCGCCATCGCCAGCGGCAACGGCATCCTGGCGGCGCAGGCCGCGGGCGCCGACCTCGCGTATATCGGCTCTGCCTTCATCGCCACCGAGGAAGCCAACGCGCAGCCGGCCTACAAGCAGATGATCGTGGACAGCACGGCCGGCGATATCGTCTATTCGAACCTGTTCACCGGCGTGCACGGCAACTACCTGCGCCAGAGCATCGTCAACGCCGGCCTCGACCCGGAAGCACTGCCCGCGTCCGACCCGACCGCGATGAACTTCGGCTCGAACCGGGTCAAACCGTGGAAGGACATTTGGGGCGCCGGCCAGGGCGTCGGCGCGATCAAGCGCGTGGTACCCGCCGCCGACCTGGTCGACCGCTTCGCCGAGGAATACGCGCTGGCCCGCCGCCGGCTGGGGCTGGCTGACGTCGGCGCGGGCGTTGGGGTGAGGGATCTGGTGTAAACGAAACCGGACGGGGGACCGTCCTGGCCCCCGTCTCCATTGCAGTGAGCCAGATTGACACCCCCTATTCACGTATCTACACTGTAGATACGTGAGGACGCCGCACCGCAGCCGTCCCGTTACCAAAGTTATGAATTGGTTGACGGTGGAGCAAAAGAATGGAGCTGTCTGCGATATAGCCTGCGGTCCCGCTCCCCGAACATGACGACCAGATCACGGGGGGCTCTCCTCACGCGCGAAGTTTGAAAGTGGAGGAACAGCTAATGACCGCATTGACAGTGAAGCGTTGGGGCAACAGTCTTGCTCTTCGCATTCCGTCGTACTTGGCAGAAGAAGCAAATATCACTGAGAACGCGGTGATAGAGGCGACGGTACTTGAGGGGAAATTGGTCCTGGAGAAGAAGGCCGAGCCTTCCTTCTCGCTGGAGGAGTTCATCCTCGAACTGCAAGCCGGGCATGAGGTCGAGGCTACCGTTGATTGGGGAGCTCCGGTAGGCAATGAATTTGGTGCCGCGGGCAATCCTGATAACGGCTGATGATTGTCTATGCGATCAACCACGACGAGCGGCACGGCAATCGGCGCGTTCGCAACGGCCGACGTTCAGCATCGAGTTCCCCAAGCGGGTGAAATCTGGTGGATGAGCCTCGATCCAACGAAGGGACATGAACAAGCGGGCTTCCGGCCCATACTGGTGTTGTCGCCGGCAGGAATCAACGGCCCGACAAAGCGCTTTATCGGGGTTCCGCTGACGACCTCTCTCGCGCCCGCCGGCACCGCTCGTGCCCGCATGCAAGTGCGTATATCGGGCATGCCGCGCGAATGCGCGGCCTTGCCGGATCAAATCACCACGTTGGATTGGATCGCCCGAAGTGCCCGCTATGATGGGCAATGCGCGACCGAACAGGAACTCAAAGAGATTCGGCTGCGGGTGGCAGCGATCTGCGGTATCGGTTAGCGAAGTCCCATTCCATATCGACATCCTGGTGCGGCGATGGCGGGCAACGACGCCATTGCCGCGCGGGCTACCGCCCGCCCTCCGGCTCCAGCAACGGCAACACCGCCGTGCCCCACGCCACCCAATCCTCTTCGTAACGGATCCCGCGGCGCAGCAGCGCATGCCGCAGCTGCTGGGCGCGGTCCGGGTGCGGAGCGGCGAAGTCACGCTGCTCGATCGCGCGATAGGTTGCCAGCCGTTCTTCGTGCAACGCGATCATCCGCCGCATCTCGTCGCCCAGTCCGAGCGGGCCGGCCACCGCGTCGGCGCGCAGCTTGACCAGGATCTCGTCGCGCTGGTCCAGCCCGGCCGTCGGCGACAGCACCCAGCGCACCAGCTCCTCCCGCCCCGCCGGCAGCACACGATAGACCTTCTTGCGGCTGCGCGCGTCCGTTTCGTCGTCCTGCGCGGCAATCCAGCCGCGTTCGGCCATGCGGCCGAGTTCGCGATAGATCTGCTGGTGGGTGGCGTGCCAGAAATAGCCGATCGACTTGTCGAAGCGCCGCGCCAGTTCGTAGCCTGACGAGGGCTTCTCCATCAACGAGGTCAGAAGGGCGTGCTGGATCGACATGCGGACGATGGGAGCGAAATGCGCGCCGGAATGCGCGCAAAGCGCCAATGGTAGCGCATGGAGGCGGCGCGCAAGCCATCGGCTCGGCGCTGCACCCTATTGCTCGCAATATGACAAATCGAGCCGATGGCTAGGCCAGAATTAAAAAAGGTGAAATAGCAAATCGGCTGGCGCTGCAATACATTGGAAACAAAGCCGCATTTGATCAGGAACAGCCGCCATGCCCGGATCGCACGATCTCGCCGAGGAGCGGGATATTCCGTGGGAAGGCGACGGTCCCTCCGCAGTGGAAGGCCGAATCGCCGCCCCAACCAGCGCCGCCCCGTCCAGCGCCATCTATTACCGCCTGCCGGATACCCCGGTCGGCCATCACATCAAGGAGTATCCCAGCGGGCTGCGCCAGCTGGTCCGCTTTGTCGGCGTCGAGGAACAGGTGGTCAAGGTCAGCCTGAACTGAGGCCGAGTCAAGGCCCAGGCCCAGACCGAGCCCGCCCGACGCCCAAGCCGAGGCAGCCGCGCTGCCGCGGCCCCCAACGATGTCTCCTCCTGCCCGGGTGGGCCGGAACTCGAGCTCGCTGCCAGTCGCGAGCTTTTTTTTGCCGCCGCTGCCGGCGATCAGCACCGGCAATCAGTGCGCCGGCAATTCCCGGGCATCCCCGCCCTTGTCGTGCAACGCAAAGCGCTCGACCATCGCCGCGCTGCCCGCATTCAGTCCGACCACCTCGACGTCGATTCCGGCCCGCCGCAGTTTGAGCACGACCTTGTCGAGCGCCCCGATCGCGGTGATGTCCCAGAAGTGAGCTCGGCTGACATCGATCCGAATGCGTTTGACGTCTTCCTTGATATCGAAGGCGCGGACGAACTGGTCGGCGCAGGCGAAGAACACCTGGCCCGTCACCGTGTAGACACGCACGCCGCCCTGCAGCGACGACGCGACATCCAGCATCCTGCCCACCTTCCACGCGAAGAACACGCCCGACAGCAACACGCCGACCAGTACGCCGCGGGCCAGATCCTGAGTCATCACTACCACCGCGACCGTGGCAATCATCACGATGCTGGAGCTGGGCGGGTGCTCGCGCAGGCGGCGAATCGAGGCCCAGTGAAGGTAATCACCGACTGCCCGATCATCCCGCAATCAGCGCAAGCGCGACGGCGGTGCCGGCGAGCAGGTCGTTGCGGATATTGCCGAACCATTGCTGGCGCAAGGAAAGCATGGGTCTGGTCTATGGAGGGCGCCGCGCGCGCTCGCAACCGCGTTGCGACGAAAAAACAGGGGAAGGCGAATCGGAGTGCAGTCCGGCGTTCGGGCGTGGCATGGGGATGCCGGCCGGAAGCTGCGCTGAAAGCCGCGGATGATACCGGCCCCCAAAAAACGACGGCCATGAAAAAGCCGGCCCGAAGGCCGGCTTTCCCGTCGTTGCGCCGCGCGAACCTGGCGCGGCATCCGCAACGATCAGTCCACGGTCGCGCCCGAGGCCTTGACAACCTTGGCCCACTTGGCCGCTTCGGTCTTCATGAAGGCAGCCAGTTGTTCCGGCTTCTCGGGGTTGGGCTCGGCGCCCTGACCGGCCATCTGCTTCTGCACGTCGGGCATGGCCAGGATCTTGACCACTTCGGCGTTCAGGCGATCGACGATGGCCTTGGGCGTGCCGCCAGTGGCGTACAGTGCGAACCACGACGTCGCTTCATAGCCCGGCACGCCGGCTTCCGCGACGGTCGGCACGTCCGGCAGCGCCGGCGAACGCTTGGCCGAGGTCACGGCCAGCGGGCGCAGCTTGCCGGCCTTCACGTGCTGGTACGACGACGGCAGGTTGTCGAACATCAGGCCGATCTGGTTGCCCAGCAGATCGTTGACCGCCGGGGCGCTGCCCTTGTACGGCACGTGCTGGATGTTCAGCCCGGTCATCGAGTTGAACAGTTCGCCCGACAGATGCATCGACGAGCCGTTGCCCGACGAGCCGTAGCTGATCTTGTTCGGATTGGCCTTGACGTAGGCGATCAGCTCCTTGACGCTCTTCGCCGGCACGTTGGGGTTGACCACCACCAGGTTCGGCACCATCGCGACACGGGTGATCGGCGCGAAGTCCTTGACCGGGTCGTACGGCAGCTTCGAATACAGCGACTGGTTGATCGCGTGCGTACCGATGGTGCCCATGAACAGCGTGTAGCCGTCGCCCGGCGCCTTGGCGGCCAGCGAGGCGCCGATGTTGCCGCCCGCGCCCGGACGGTTCTCGATGACCACCGGCTGGCCGAGCGCCTTGCCCAGCTGCAGGCCGACGATGCGGGCCAGGATGTCGGTGGTGCCACCGGCCGAGAACGGCACGATCATCGTGATCGGCTTGGTCGGATAGCCATCCTGCGCGTAGGCAGCGCCGGAGACGCCGGCGAACGTGGTAGCCAGCGCGACGCCGGCGGCCAGCAGGCGGCGGCGCGCCTGCGACGGTTGCGAGTTGAACTTCATCGTATGCTCCAGGGAGTTTCCTCGGTGGCCGTCCATGCGGGCCACGACTTGTAATAGGGGCCGCGCCTAGACCGGTGCGACGCCCAGCGTGGTACCGCCACAGACGTACAACACCTGTCCGGTGACGAAACCATTTTCGGGAGAGAGAAAGAACAGCGTGGCGCGCGCCACGTCCTCGGGCGTGCCCATGCGCTTGACCGCGATGCTGGCCAGGATGCGCTTGGTCTGCTCGCTGCCCTCGGGATTGCTGCGGCGGAACAATTCGGTGGCGATCGGCCCGGGCGCAACCGCGTTGACGGTGATGCCGTCGCCGCCGAGCTCCATCGCCAGCGTGCGCGTCATGCCGACCATGCCAGCCTTGGTGGCGGAGTACACCACGCGCTCGGGCTTGCCCAGCGCCGCGCGCGAGGCCATGTTGACGATGCGGCCGAAGCCCGCGGCGCGCATTGCCGGCAGGCAGGCCTGCGTCAACAGCAGGCTCGCCTGCAGGTGCAGGCCGACCACGTAGTCGAGATCCTCGACGGTCGCGCTATCGGCGGTGCCGGGACGGGTCGCGCCGGCATTGTTGACCAGGCGCGTGATGGCGAAACGCGACGTCACCTCGGCAGCCGCCGCGCGCGTGGCCGCGGCGTCGGTCAGGTCCGCCTGGAAAAACGTCATGTTGGGATGCGACCAGCCCGGGGCGGCATAGTCGACATTGACGACGCGGGTCACGCCGTCGGCCAGCAGCATTTCGCTGATGGCGCGACCGATGCCGGAACTGGCGCCGGTGACGAGCGTGGCAACGGGAAGAGACATCCGATTACTCCATGCCGGTATGGAACCGGTACTGCGAAGATTCAGCAGAAGTTCAGCGCAAATTCGGGCGCAAAGAAAGCGTGCGGCGGACCGGCGAGCCAGTCGGCCCCGCCGCACCAACTGCGTTGGGAAATCTGTCGCAGCGCTGAGCGTCGGCGCCTGCCTTGGTCAACGGCAGGCGCGCCGCAAAACTTGAGCGGATCGAGCGGCTTGAGCAGCTCGAGCGTCCTGTCCGCGCTGCGAATGCGGGCGCCGCTCAGACGCGCTCGATCACCATCGCGATACCCTGGCCCACGCCGATGCACATCGTGCACAGCGCGAAGCGGCCGCCGGTGCGATGCAGTTGATACATCGCGGTGGTGACCAGGCGCGCGCCGCTCATGCCGAGCGGGTGGCCCAGCGCGATCGCGCCGCCGTTCGGATTGACGCGCGCATCGTCATCGGCGACGCCGAGCTCGCGCAGCACCGCCAGCCCCTGCGCGGCGAACGCTTCGTTCAGCTCGATCACGTCGATCTGGTCCATCGTCATGCCCAGCTGCTTGAGCAGCTTCTGCGTGGCCGGCGCCGGGCCGATGCCCATCACGCGCGGCGCCACGCCGGCGGTTGCCATGCCGACGATGCGGGCCTTCGGCGTCAGGCCGTGCTGGCGCGCGGCGGCCTCGCTGGCGAGCAGCAGCGCGCAGGCGCCGTCATTGACGCCCGAGGCGTTGCCGGCGGTCACGGTGCCGTCCGGACGTACGACGCCCTTGAGCCTGGCCAGCGCTTCCATGCTGGTGGCGCGCGGGTGCTCGTCGCGCTCGACGACGATCGGATCGCCCTTCTTCTGCGGGATCGTGACCGCGGTGATTTCCTGCGCCAGCGTGCCGTCGGCCTGCGCGCGCGAGGCTTTTTCCTGGCTGCGCAGCGCCATCAGGTCCTGGTCTTCGCGGCTGATCTTGTAATCGGTGGCGACGTTCTCGGCGGTCTCGGGCATCGAGTCCACGCCGTAGGCCGCGCGCATCGCGGGGTTGATGAAGCGCCAGCCGATGGTGGTGTCGAAGATCTGCGCGTCGCGCGAGAACGCGGTGGTGGCCTTGCCCATCACGAATGGGGCGCGGCTCATGCTCTCGACGCCGCCGGCAATCATCAGCCCGGCTTCGCCGGCGCGGATCGCGCGCGCGGCGGTGCCGGTCGCGTCCATGCCCGAGCCGCACAGGCGGTTGATGGTCGCGCCGGGCACGCTTTGCGGCAGGCCGGCCAGCAGCAGCGACATGCGCGCAACGTTGCGGTTGTCTTCGCCGGCCTGGTTGGCGTTGCCGTAGATCACGTCGTCGATCGCGCTCCAGTCCAGGTTCGGATTGCGCGCCATCAGCGCCTTCAGCGGTACCGCGCCGAGGTCGTCCGCGCGCACCGCGGACAGGCTGCCGCCGTAACGGCCGATGGGGGTGCGGATCGCGTCGCAGATAAAGGCTTCGGTCATGGTGTCTCGTCCTTGGTTTCAGTGGTGGTGGCGGCGGTATCGGCAGCAACTGCGATCCGTCGCCATCGGATGGTGCATCAGGCGGGGCATCAAGCGGGCTGCGCCTGCTTCAGCGGCACGCCGGTCAGGCGCTGCAGCTCGTCGAACGACAGGCCTTCGACCAGGTCGCGGGCGACCAGGCCGTCCGGGGTCACGTCGATGGTGGCCAGGTCGGTGTAGACGCGGGTCACGCAGCCGATGCCGGTCAGAGGATACGTGCATTCGGGAACGATCTTGCTCTCGCCCTGCTTGGTCAGGTGTTCCATCATGACGAACACCTGCTTGGCGCCGATCGCCAGGTCCATCGCGCCGCCGACGGCCGGAATCGCGCCCGGCGCGCCGGTGTGCCAGTTGGCCAGGTCGCCGGTGGCCGACACCTGGAACGCGCCGAGCACGCAGTAGTCCAGATGGCCGCCGCGCATCATCGCGAACGAATCGGCGTGATGGAAATACGAGGCGCCGGGCTTGATCGTGACCGGCTGCTTGCCGGCGTTGATCAGGTCGCCGTCTTCCTCGCCGGGCGCGGGCGCCGGGCCCATGCCCAGCAGGCCGTTCTCGCTGTGCAGCAGGATCTCGCGGTCGGCCGGCAGATGGTTGCCGACCAGGGTGGGCAGGCCGATGCCGAGGTTGACCACGGCACCGTCCGGAATGTCTCGGGCCACGCGGGCGGCCATCTGATCGCGGGTCAGGCGTTGCATATCGCTTCTCTCTTCGATGCGGGTTGGGCGCGTCCGCGCGTCAGGCGGCGTTGGCCGCGGCGTTGTCTGCGGCAGCGGCGTCGACCTTGACGACGCGCTTGACGAACAGGCTCGGCGTGACGATGTGCTCGGGGTCCAGTTCGCCCAGTTCGACCACGCGGCTGACCTGTACGATCGCGCATTTGGCGGCCATCGCCATGATCGGGCCGAAGTTGCGCGCAGTCTTGCGGTAGGTCAGGTTGCCCCAGCGGTCGGCGGTGTCGGCCTTGATCAGCGCGAAGTCGGCGTGGATCGGCGACTCGAACACATAGCCCTGGCCGTCGATGATGCGGGTTTCCTTGCCCTCGGCCAGCGGCGTGCCGTAGGCGGTGCGGGTGAAGAAGCCGCCGATGCCGGCGCCGGCGGCGCGGATGCGCTCGGCCAGGTTGCCCTGCGGCACCAGTTCCAGCTCGATCTGGCCGGCGTGGTACAGCGAATCGAACACGTAGGAATCGACCTGGCGCGGGAATGAGCAAATGATCTTGCGCACGCGCTTGGCCTTGAGCAGCGCGGCCAGGCCCGTTTCGCCGTTGCCGGCGTTGTTGTTGACGATGGTCAGGTCGCGCGCGCCCTGGGCGATCAGCGCATCGATGAGTTGCGCCGGCATGCCGGCGAGGCCAAAGCCGCCGATCATGATGGTCGCGCCATCATGGATGTCGGCCACCGCCGATTCCACCGAGTCGAAGAGCTTGTTGATCAATTGCGTTCCAGTCGAGATGGCCTGGCCGGACCGGCCGGAGCCCGCCGCCCGACGTGTTGGGCGGCCGCTGGAAGCGTCGTCTCCGGAGGGTTCTGCCTGGCGTGGTTCCGGGCGCGCCGTGGCGGCGCCCATAAAGGCCCTAGCAGTCAAACGATGGTCCGTCATGCGGACTCTTGTTGTTGCCGATGTTCGCTATACGAACTTCAATTCGCAGAATGAACACCAATGCAGAGGGTACACCCGTGGGGTTCCGGGGTCAAGGCGGGAGCCCGGGCGCCCCCGCAGAGATGGAAGTGAAACCGCAAGCCGCGCGCCGCTTCAGCGGAACAGTCAGGCAGCAGCGAGGAACACCGAAGGAAGGAAGGAAGGAAGGAATCCAACACGGCGGCGGCGGCCGCGGCATGCGCGGCGCCAGCCGTGCGGCACGCTCATTCGACGCGGAAGCCGACTTTCAACGTGACCTGGTAGTGCGCGATCTTGCCATTGACGATATGGCCGCGCATCTCGACCACCTCGAACCAGTCCATGTTCTTGATGGTCTCCGACGCCTTGGCGAGCGCGCTGCGGATCGCGGCATCGGTGCCGTCGGGCGACGTGCCGACGATTTCGACGAGCTTGTAGGTGTGATTCGACATCGCTTGCCTCCAGGGTTGGGCGCCGGGCTGCTGGCGCCTGGGTTGGGATAACCGATCGGCGTCGGCATGTGCCGGCACGCGTTTCATCATAGGCAGCCGGGCCGCGCCGTTCCAACCGCCTTGCCTTTGCGTGCTCGCGCTGCTAACTTCCCCGCCTCGCAACGTTTCCATTTCGATTCGTTATTCAATTGGCTACCGTTGCCGCGAGCGGCGCGCTCCGCGGCAACGCATTCACGCTGTCTCATGTCCTTTGTGTTTCGCGCGCCCGCCATCGTCGCCGGCGCCCTGTTGTCCGTTCTGCTTTCTTCTTCGCTGCTGGCGCCCACCGCGTCCGCGCGCATCCTGCCCCGCAGCGGCGAAGCGCCGATAGCCCCCGCCGACGGCGCGCGCAGCTTCGCTGACGGCGCCAACTACGCGCTGTGCTTCACGCCCGATGGCGAGAGCTGCCAGGCCATGCTGGTCGACGCGATCCGCAATGCGCGGCGCAGCGTGCTGGTACAGGCGTATTCGTTCACCAGCAAGCCGATCGCCGAGGCGCTGATGCAGGCGCGCAAGCGCGGGGTCGATGTGCGCGTGATCCTGGACAAGAGCCAGGTGTCCGAGCGCTATACCAGCGCCACCTTCCTGAAGCACCAGGGCATCGAGGTGATGATCGATTCGCGCCCCGCCATCGCGCACAACAAGGTGATGATCTTCGACGGCGAGGCGGTCTTCACCGGCTCGTTCAACTTCACCAAATCGGCCGAGGAACGCAACACCGAGAACGGCATCCTGATTCGCGGCGATGCACGTCTGGTCAAGCGCTACGTCGACAATTGGCAGAGCCGGCATCGGCTGTCATTGCCGTACTAGGCTCAATCGTTGTCCTCCGAGGCCGCGCCGCCACGGCGCCCGCGCGAGCCGTACAGATCGGTTTCCTCAAGGCCGCGCTCGATATCGCGCGCGGCCTGACGTCCCACCGGCCGGCTGCCGGTGTGCTGGCTCTGATGCGATTCGTCGCGCTCGTGCGGCAGGCGCGGCATCGGTTCGCCGCCGCCTTTCTGCGGCAGCGTGCCGGGGTCCGGCTGCGACTTCTCGGCCAGCGGTCCCGGCCCCTCGCTGGTTCCCTGTGCCGTTCTTTCTCCCGTCGTCTCGCCCTGTGGCCGTCCGCCGGCCTGACCCTGCCGAGGTTCACGTTCCGGATGCGTCGGTTGCTTGGTCATATGCCCTCCCCTGACCGAATGTTGACCATCGACGACACGCAAACGCCATACCTGCGTCGTGTCATGTCCGGGCGCCCGGCTTGAAATCATGTTGCGGCGCGGTGGCACGCCCATTGCACGACACCAAGGCGCGGCATTTCGCCGCTGATGGAGACCAGCAATGAAACAGCAACAGCAACCGCAGGCGCAGCAAGGCGGCACCGAAAAGGGTGGCATGGGCCAGGGTGGCCAATCGTCTCAGCAGCATCAGCAGAGCGGCAGCCAGACCGGCCAGCAGGGCGGAATGGGTAACCAAAGCGGCCAGGGCGGTCAGCAACAGCAAGGCGGTCGCCAGGGCGGTCAGCAGGGCGGCATGGGCCAGAGCGAAGGCGGCATGGGCGGCATGGGCGGCCAGTCGCAGCAAGGCGGCGGCCAGAGCGGCCAGCAGGGCGGAATGGGTAACCAAAGCGGCCAAGGCGGCCAGCAGCAGCAAGGCGGCAGGCAGAGCGGCCAGCAGAGCGGCATGGGCGGCCAGAGCGGCGGCCAGCAACAACAGCAGTCCGGCACCAGCGGCCAGCCTGGGCAGCAGTCCTCGGGCGGCCAGTCGGGCCAGAACCGCGAGCGGTAATTGCCGATGATCGGCTGCCTTCCATCGGCAGCAAAGGGACGCATCCGCGTCCCTTTTTTCGTCCCCTTCCCTCCCCTTCTTACGACCCGTGAAAATTCCTCACGGCATCGCTGTGGTCATTCGCTGACAACGCAATCCGCCGATCGCCGAGGCCGCGCCGCGGATCAAGCCGACGTGCCGCGCGCGCCGTCGCTCCTACGCTGGTAAGCAAGAACGCGAGATCGCGCCGCCGTGCTGCGTTCGCGAGCGCGGCATCGCGTTACCAACATCAAGGGGAGCGTGCGATGCAAGGCAAGACGACGACCCTGCGCGAGGCCGCGCAGAAATGGCTGCCGCTGTCGGCCAGCCACCCATGCCGGGTCACCCGTTTCGGACATACCGGCAGCGGCCGCGTGCCCTATGCGTGCATCGGCTTCGAACGCGCGGGAAAACGGCTGTCGATCGTCTTCTTCCGTCATCGCGACGGTTCGTGGTACGTGTTTCCGCCGCAGCGATAGAGGGACACCGATCGACAGCATTCAGTGGCGGCCTCGTTGAAACGACAGGAGCGCGGCGGGCCGATGCCCGCCGCGCTCCTTGCTGTCCCCGGTACTCGAATCGATGCAGCCGGCCGATCAACCTCCGTCGAGGAACTGGCTGCGCTTGCCGACGCGCGAGCCCAGCGTCGACAGGTCGTGATAGTGCGTGTCGTGATTCTCCATGCGCGCGTCGTAGCTGCCGCTCATCGGCATCGGCTGCGTGCCCGCCGGCGCCAGATACTGCTGCGTCGGCTGGTTGGTGCCCTGCGTATACGGATCGAACTTGTCGCCCACGCGCGCGCCGCTGCTGTACGGATCGCGCGTGCCTGCCGCGGCCGGATTGGCGGGATCGTATTGGCCCGCCGGTGCGGTACCCGGCGCGGTGCCGGTGGCAGCGCCGCGGTCACCCGGCACCTGCGCCAGCGCGACGCAGGAACCGGTCAATGCCAGCGCGGCGAGCGCGCTACGTACGAGGTGGTGTTTCGTCATGTTGTTCACTCCTGAGACGGCCCATGCATGCCGCGATGGCGCGCGCGTTGGCGGCACGCCCGCGGCCACGCCAGGCGGGTTCGTGATCAGGCCCTGCCGGCACGGCGATGCCCCGCGCAGGACCCGGCCTACGCCGCCCATGACGCGAAACGCATGCCAGAAACAACAGGTCTTCCACGCGCGGCCGACACGCTTCGCCGCGCGCCACGGCGACGCAATGGCTCGCGGCAATCACCGCAGGCCGCGCCGCGGCGACACGCGGCCATATCGCCGGACAACACGGCGCGATGCGTCTGGCTCGTACTTTTTACTCGGCCATGCAGGATGTGCACGGCGGCGTCTGTGCGGCAGCGCCCATAGCGCGGCAACATGCCCGCTGTTCGTCATGCGGATCCGCTCGCCCCGCTATCCCGCCATGGTGGCGATCGTTCCGGTCATTGCCGGATGTAGGACGGTGGCCGATGGATCGCCGCATTCCGATTGCCTATAAGCGAACTAACAAGCGAAATCTCAAGCGAAATCTCAAGCGAAATCACGGCAATGCAAATGCCGCGCTTGACGCGAAGGACCAGGGCCACGCAATTCCGCGTGTTCCGATCGAGGAGCGGCCGCAATGGCGACAAAGCGAGCAGCAAAGCAGCCGGCCAAGGCCGCAGCGAAGCGAACCGGCAGGCAGACCCCTGCAGCCGCGGCCAAAGGCTCGGGCACACGGTCGACGTCGCGCGCCGCCGCGCGTCCGGCGGCACCGCGCGCGGCGCGAG
>NZ_AMPR02000430.1:0-21514 GCF_000307735.3 Cupriavidus sp. HPC(L)
CTGAGCCGCCGCCCGGGCACGCGGCCAGTCCGGCGCGCCCACCAGCACCATCACCTCGCGCTCGGCGTTGTCAGCCAGTTGCCGCAACGCGCGGTCCGCGATCGCGGTGCGCTCGGTCACCGGCAGCAGCGCCAGCACATCGGTATCCAGCCGCGCCTCGCGCCAGAACTGCAGCTGGTGCACGACCAGGCCAATCGCCAGCAGCAGCCAGACGAGCGCCAGCGCCCGGGCCATGCGCGTCGGCCCGGGCGTGCTCCGCACGGCGATCGCAACGTCAGTCAACGTCGATCTCCCGGGCCGCGTCGGCACCGGCCGCCATCGGCGCAAACAGGCGCACCACGGTGCTGTCGCCGCTTGCCTCCTGCAGGCGCACCTCGCGGACGAAGCGGTCGCCTTCCAGGTCCACTCGCTTCAATACCCTGCGCATGTCGGCATCGGTGGGCGTCAGCGCAAGTCTCCAGCCCTGTTTGCCATGCACTTCGCCGGTCATGGCGAAGCGTTGCGCCAGCGCGGGCGCATCTGCACGCAGCACGGCAAGGATGGCTTCGAGCGCCGCACGCATGCCCGGTTGCGCATCGGCCTGCAATTGCTGCTGGACGCTGCCGTCGGCCCCGCGCATGGTCAGGCCCCGCGGCGTCAGCAACAGGCTGGACGCGATCGGCGCGCGCGTCTGCCAGAGCAAGCCGCGGCCGCGTGCCAGCACGAAGTCGCCGCGCGAGACCAGCGGCATGGCAAAGCCTGCAACCTTGCGGGTCTGCTCGAACCGGCCCCGGATCACCGGCGCATCGTCGAGCCGCACCGCGACCTGGTCCAGCATGCTGGCGGCATTTGCAGAAGCGCTGCCAAGTGCGATCGCCACAAGAAGGAAGCACCGCGTCATGCCCGACGCGACCCGCCAACACTGCGCCTTCACGACGCCACTCCCAACCGCTCGGCCAGCACTGGCGGGCAGACATAGCTCATTTCGCCGGTAGCCATCTCCACCGGCACCTGGATCGTGTAGCCACGCGTGAGCCGCTGGCCAGTCGCCGCGTCGCGGATCTCGTAGTCGATCTTGAGCCGGTGCTCCCACTCGGCGATGGTGGCCCGCACAATGGTCTGCTGCCCATAGACCAGCGGCCGAATGTACTTGATTCGCATGTCGACGACGGGCCAGGCGTAGCCGGAATCGCGCATCGCCGGATAGTCGTAATCGAAGCGGGCCAGCAACGCGCAACGGGCCAGTTCGAAATAGCGTGCGTAGTTGCCATGCCAGACTACGTCCATCGGATCGAGGTCGTGGAAGGCGGGGCTCAGTACCAGTTCATGGGCGAGCGGTGCGTGCGCTGAGGACGGCGGGATCGACATGGAGGCGTTGCTCAGTGGGCGTCGCCGTCGCCGGCGTCGCTCCAGAAATCGTAGAAATTGAACCATTCGTAGGGCGCGGCGCAGACCTGCATGGCCAGCCAGTCGGCATAGGCCTGCGCATGGTCCGTCAGCGCCTGCTGCCGCGCGCCGCGTGGCAGCACGATCGCATCGGCCAGTTTTGCGAAGCGCAGCAGATGGCCATCGCCGGCTCGCACGCAGCTCATCGCCAGCAGCGGGCAACGAAGCAGCGCCGCCAGCGCGTACGGCCCGATCGGCATTCGGGCCGGTGCGCCCAGGAAGGAGACCGTCACGCTGCGGCCGCCTTCCAGCGGCACGCGATCGCCCGCAATGGCAACGAACTCGCCGGCCTCGATCTTCTGCTGCAGCATCAGCGCTGTCGCCGGCGTAATCTCGGTGACCTGGATCAGCTGCACCACCGATTGCGGATCGAGCCGGGCCAGAATCCGGTTGAAGCGCTCGGCGTGCATCGTGTGCACCAGCACATTGACGCGCAGCCCTGCCTTGTGGGTGGACACCACCCGGCACAGTTCGAGGCAGCCCATGTGGGCGGTGACGATGACCGCGCCGCGTCCGCTGTCACGCTGCCGCGCCATCAGTTCTGCGCCCTCCCGGCGCACCGCGTTGAAATGGTACCGGCCGCCGATGGCGAGCATCTTGTCGAGCAGCGTCTCGGCGAACGACATCAGATGCCGCAGGCTGTGGCGCAGACCCGGCTCCGCGCCGCATGCGCCGCTGTACCGGTGCACGTGCCGCAGGAAGTCCAGCGAGGCCCGTCGCGCGGCGGGCCTGGCCAGCCAGTAATAGATCACGACGGGATACAGCAGCACACGGAACAGCGCCCGGCCGAATAGCCGATTGACCGCGTACAACGACCAGATGCCCCAGACGCAGGTGGACTCGGCGATATCGGCCCAATGCGGCGACCACCGGCTGCTCGATGCGGACGGGTTCATGCGGTCCCCCAGCCGACCTTGCGCGCGAGCAGCAGTGGCGCGCGCATCAGCATGCCGGCGAACAGCCGCGCGTGCATGCCGGAGATCAGCGCGTTGTCGCGCCAGATGCGGAAGTGGGACACGCCGTCGGCGGGATAGGTGACGCGCACCGGCACGTTGACGATGCGCACGCCGCGCCAGACCATGCGCACCAGCACCTCGATGTCGAACTCCATGCGGCGACCCAGCGGCACGCTCTCCACCAGCGGGACCAGCGAGGCCAGCGGATAGACCCGCAGTCCGCACATCGCGTCGCGCACTGCGAATGACAGCGTGTTGATCCACACCCAGATATGGGTCAAGTAGCGCCCCACCAGCCGCGCGCGCGGTACCGACTCGTCATAGACCGGACAACCGCAGATCAGCGCCTCGGGGCTCGCCTCGGCAAGCGCCAGGAAATCGGCGACGCGAGCACTGTCGTGCTGGCCATCGGCGTCGATCTGCAGCACATGGCTGTAGCCGCGCTGCCGCGCATGCCGCGCGCCCGCGATAATGGCCCCACCCTTGCCCTGGTTGGTGGGCAGCCGCAGCAGCTCGACACGGTCCGGATGGCTGGCGGCCAGCTCGCGCAATACCTGCGCGCACGCCGGCGCGCTGCCGTCGTCGACGAGCAGGCACGGCACCGGATGCGCGAGCACCGCGGCAAGAACTTGCCCGACCGCGTGCTCGTGGTTGTACACAGGGATCAACACGACCGGTCTAAACATCGCCGGCTCCCGGGACGGCACAGAATACGACGCGGCCGCTGGCATGCTGACCGGCATCCGACGCCAGCTTGAACGTCAGCGTGTTGCGCTCCGGCTGCCAGTCGAGATCGACGCGGACGACATCGCCGGGACGAATCACCTGCTGAAACTTGAGGGCGTCGAGCTGGCGGAACGCGCTGCGCGGTGGTACTTCGAGCGACTGCGCGGCGAGCGTCATCACCCAGTCCAGCTGCGCCACGCCTGGCACGATCGGCGCGTGCTCGAAGTGGCCATCAAACACCGCGAGGTCCGCGTCGATGCCAAGCCATGCCGCGGCACGCCCCGGTGCTTCGGCGGGCAGCCATTGCACCCGCGGCAGCACGCCACGCACCATCTCGCGCAGCATCGCCTCGGTCGTCTTGCCCTGCGCGTTGCAGGGCAGCGCGGCCGGGAAGCACCAGCGGCGCGGCAAAGCGATCGGCTCCAGCGCCTGTACCAGCAGCGCGCGCAATGCCGCGATCAGTGCCGGCCGGCCGGCGTCGGTGAGCAGCGCGGCACCTGCGGGGGCTGGCACCGCGACCACCGCGGTACGCAGACCGATGTCGAGCTCGACGGTCAGCGCGCGCACCTCCTCGACCAGCGGCGAGGCCACCAGCAATTGTTCGATGCGGGTCAGCGACACGCGTTTTTCCTCGATCTTCACGATGCGATCGGCGCGCCCGGCCAGCACGAAACTGCCGCCGTCTGCCGCTTCGACGCGATCGCTGCCGACCACCCAGCCCGGCTGCGCCAGATGGCCGGAGCGGACGGCGAGCAGGCCGCCTTCGATGCGCCATTCGACGCCGGGCAGCGGCGTCCAGGCGAGGTTTCCACCGCTGGCGGTGCGCCACGCGATTCCCCCGGTCTCCGAGCTGCCGTAGACCTCGATGGGCCAACGTCCGAGATGCGCATGCGCGTCCGCGGCGGCGTCCGCCGGCAACGGACCGCCCGACGAGAACACGGCCCGCAGCGCCCGCCGTGCGCTTGCCCAATCGAGCGAGGCCGGCATCCGGCGCAGATGCGCCGGGCTGCTGACCAGCACCGCGCCAGGCGATACGCTCGGCGCGGTGCGGACGATCTCTTCATGGAAGGCAAAGCGTACCGCCGGCATCCGGCGGAACGCGGCCAGGGGCCATAACACGCAGAACAGCAGGCCGTAGATGTGCTGATGCGACACCGTCGTCAGCACCTCCGTGCCGGCGGACAGCGCGGCGCCGAACGCCCCCTGCAACGCTCTCACCTCGCAGTCGAGTTGGTCCAGGCGTTTGGGCAGGCCGGTGGGGACGCCCGTCGATCCGGATGTGAACAGCGTCACCGTGGTCAACCGAGGACACAGCGGCGGCCAGGACAGGACCTCGGCCAACCGGTCCGCTTGCGACTGGACACCAGGATCGGGCAGCAGGCCATCGGCCAACTCGCCGGCGAAGCCGTCCACGAACGGACGCAGTGCGGCCAGTGTCTCGGGCCGCGTATCGCCTGGCAGCACGACGTGCTTGCCGGCGTGCCAGGCACCGAACAGCGCCGCAGCGAATTCGGGCGCGGCGTCGTGATAGAGCGCCCAGCGGACGCCCTGGCGCGCGCCGAACGCGTCGCGCCATGCGGCGACACGTTGCACGAAGGCCGCCGCACCGAGGCCGCTGGCGACGGTGGCGTCCGGCGTGCGCGCCAGTCGCGACACCAGTTCGTGGAGGCCAACACAATCACTCATCATGCTTCCTCGCCAGCACGCGTCGCCGCACGAGCCATTCGCCGGCGAACATCAGCGCGATCAGCACATAGGCGATGCCGCCGTTGTACAGCGCCCAGACCGCGTCGCTGGCCCACCAGGCGGTCGCGAGCGCCAGCGCGCCGTTGAAAACGAAGAACAGGCACCAGGCGATGGTCACGCGGCGCGTGTAGGCCACTCCGCTGGGCGGCAGCTCCGGCTCGCGCAGGCGCGCGATACGCTCGACCAGCGTGGGCGGATGCAACAGGCTCCATCCGAACACGGCCAGCATCACGCCATTGACCAGCGCTGGATACAGCTTGAGCGGCAGCGTCTCGCCGGACAGGAACACCGCGACCGCCAGCAACAACGCCGCGGCCGCCATTGCGATCCAGGCCGGCTTGCCGCGCAGCGTGCTGGCGCGCAGCAGCGCCACGCCCACCAGCGCGAACGCGGCCACGCGCGGCGACGCATGGCGCAGCCCAGCGTAGACGATCAGCGGATAGAGCAGCGTGGCCGCCCCCGCCAGCAGCATGCGGGGCGGCACGCGCCAGCCGGTGCCGGGTGCCATCGAGACTTACACCTCCGCCGGCGTAGGCGAGGCGTCGATCAGCAGCGCCAGCGCCGCCACCACGTCCTGCACGGTACGCACCGACTTGAACTGCTCGGGCTTGAGCGGCTTGTTCAGCATCGGCTTGAGCTTGACCAGCAGATCGACCGCGTCGATGCTGTCGATGTCCAGGTCCTCGTACAGGCGTGCGTCCGGACGGATGCGTTCGGCATCGATTTCGAACGTCTCTTCCAGGACCGCCGCGACGCGCGCGAAAATCTCTTCGTGAGTCATGATCTTTGGCTTGATGTCTTCGCAGGGGATGGGAATTGCAACAGGGGTTGCAACGGGGCTCGCGACAGCTACCTCAGGCAGGCTCCGGCGTGCGCTGGGCCGCTACGAATCGCGCCAACGCCGCGACGCTGCTGAAATGCTTGCGCATCTCCTCCTTGTCGCCGCTCATCGCGACACCGTAGCGCTTCTGCACGGCCAGCCCGAGTTCTAGCGAGTCGATCGAGTCAAGGCCAAGCCCCTCGACGAACAGCATCGCATCGCTGTCGATGTCCGCGGGGCGGATATCTTCCAGCGACAGCGAGGCAACGATCAGTTCCTTGATTTCTTGTTCAAGCGCCTTCACGGCGTACCTCCTGGATAAAAAACTCTGCCAACGCGCGCGTGACGTCGCGCACCGCCTGCATCGGTTCGGTATCGGGAGCGACCCAGTGTTCGACAGGCACGTCCTCGTGCACATGGAGCACGAAGCAGGGCCGCCGCACTGGCACCCGATACCACTTCTCCCCTTTGGTCAGAGTCGGCGGCGTGCAGCGGATCGTCACAGGCGTCAACGCAAACCCGCCCCGCACGGCGATATTGGCCGCGCCCCGCTGCAGACGCGGCAGGCCGCACGGGTCGGTACGGGTTCCTTCGGGGAAGATGACCAGATTGTTGCCTGCGCGCAGCGACGCAATACATGCATCGACCATGCCCGGACCAGCGTCGTTGCAGACATAACCGGTGGCGCGCACCGGACCACGCGTGAAGGGATTGCGCATCAGCGCTGCCTTGACCACGCAGTCGGCTCGCCGCACTTGCGAGATCAGCAGCACCACGTCGATCAACGACGGGTGATTTGCCACGATGAGCAGGCCGGAGCGTTGCAGACGCTCCGCATGTCGAACCTCGTAGCGAATCACGCCGACGCTCGCCATCAGCCAGACGAACAATCGGAACACATGGTGGATCAGGTTCTTGCAAGCACGCTGGCATACCGGCGACGGCCGCAGCAGCAGCGACAGCAGCGGAAACACCAGCACGCGCAGCGCCAGTCCACCCACCCCGAAGCACGCGAAACATATGCCGGTCGCACAAATGCGCCAGCCGCGATCGAGCCGCTCAACCATGATGCCGCCAGGTCCAGCTACGACCGCCGCCGCGATGGCACAGCACCGCGGATCGCGCCAGCATGAAGCGAAGTACCTCGAGCCCGTGCGGCAGCGGCACGCCGGTATTGCATGGCGATTCGACGCCGACAGCGTGATGGGGACCCAATGGTTCGTCCCCATCGCATGTCAACGACCAGCGCGGCGCATCGGCGCCTGGCGCAGCAATGCGCCAGGCCCAGGCATACAGTGCCTGCGGCTCATCGGCGAACATCGCGTAGGACGGCGGCAGCGGCGCGTCGTAACACACCACCAGCACTTCCTCGTGGCCATCGGCCAGCAGGGCGCAGGCTTCAACCAATGCCGTCTCGGCGGTCTCGCGGCCGGCGGCGATCGCCTGCAGCACGGCCGGACGCCGCTGGTCGATCGAATGGAGCGCGCCGATCGCGTTGTGAACCGACAGGCCGAAGCCGGTCGGCGACAGCGGCGCGCCGGCGGCCAGCTCCTCGAGCATCAGCGCAGAGCGGGAAACTTCGCCATGGCGCGAAGCGAAAACCGCGGGGATGTCCGCCGGTGCCTCGCACGCGTAGGCGGCATGGAGGGCCACACGGCCCAGTTCACCGAGCCGGCGCCGCAGCATCGGGGCCATGCCCGCCACCGCCGGCACCTCGCCATCCTGGGGAAGCCATGGCGCGCGGCTCCATGCCTCCCATTGCCGGGCGGTATGCAGTTGCGGCGCACACGCGGCCCAGCCGCGGATTGCGAATTCACATGCCATGCGAGGTGTTGGATATACCGACAGACGGCGCGCAGCGGCCCACGGGCGCGCGAAGGCGTCCGGGCCGACTTGCCGTATGCCGAAACTTGGTGCGGATGAGGAAGCCGATTGGCGCTGCTAGCGGTTATCGACGGCTTTGCGCAGACCTTGAGGCTTCCCGCGGCAGCGCGCCGGTCAATGTGCCCGCGCACGTTGGCATGCGCGGGCACGGCGACGGCGCTGACCGCCGGGCGACCGAACCCGTATCGATGTCGGTCGCGAATTGACGCTCCCCTTGTTGACCTTACCCGTGTTCTTTTGATTTTCGAAACCCGCGATTGTATTACCAAAGTACATCCGGTCACTCCCCCCGACAGGAGTAGTCACCACGCCGATGCCCCGCGAACCGCTGCCGGGGCGTACCGCGCGGCCTCGCAAACTGCCTCTCAAATCACATTTGTATTTCCCTGTCAAGCCGAGGGTGAATATCCGCCGCTGCGCGCCGTTAGCCGCGCAGGCGCCGCCGCGAGTGTCCCCGAGGGGCCGTTGGCTCCCCCTTGCACCGGCGCCATTTCCTGGAATTGCTTCGTATGTTCTCCTCCATCCGCTCGCGCATCGTGGCGCTGTGCGTGGCTATCGTCGTGGCCGCGCTCGCGGTCAATGCCGCCATCAACTATGTGGTCGCCGACTCCTACAACGACACGGCGATCGACGATTCGCTGACCGCGCTGCAGGCGGGCCATGTCGGCGCGATTGCCGACTGGGTCGACAGCCATGGCCGAATGATTGCGTCGCTGCGCGATGCGGTGCTGCAGGCCGACCCGTCCGCCGCGTTGAAGCAGGTCGCGGACGCCGGCGGCTTCACCAACGTCTATGTCGGCTATGACGACAAGCGGGCGATGTTCTCCAACCCGACCGGCATTCCGCCGGGCTACGATCCGACCGGCCGCCCGTGGTATCGCCAGGCCGCCGCCGCGGGCAAGCCGGTGGTGACGCCGCCCTATGTCGATGCCGGCAGCGGCAAGCTGGTGGTGGCCTTCGCCGCGCCCGTGATTGCCGACGGCGGCGTCAAGGCGGTGGTGTCGGGCGACGTGGCGATGGACCGCGTGATCGCCAACGTCAAGGCGATCCACCCGACGCCCTCGAGCTTCGGCATGCTGGTGACGCAGGCCGGCCTGATCGTGGCGCATCCCGATGACAAGCTGACGCTCAAACCCGTCGCCGATCTGGTGCCGGGCCTGGACGCCGCGCGACTGGCCGCGCTGCTGACGGCCGCCGCGCCGACCGAAGTGCAGGTCGGCGGCGCCGCCAAGCTGCTGCGCGCCCGCGCGATTCCGAACACTGACTGGATCGCGGTGATCGCGCTGGACAAGACCGATGCAACCGCCGGCATGCGTTCGGTGCTGATGGCCTCGGCGCTGACGCTGGTCGTCATCGCGCTGGCCGCGGCCGCGCTGGCCGGCATGGCGACGGCGGCCTCGTTCCGCCGCCTGTCGCAGGTGCGCGACGTGATGGATGCGATCGGCTCCGCCGATGGCGACCTGACGCGGCGCCTGCCGGCCGACGGCAAGGACGAGGTCGCGCAGATCGCCCGGGCCTTCAATACCTTCGTCGACAAGCTCTGCACCGTGATGCGCCAGATCCGCGATGCCAGCGAATCGGTGCGCCATGCGGCCGACGAGATCGCCGCTGGCAACCTGGATCTGTCGCAGCGCACCGAATCGGCGGCCGCGAGCCTGCAGCAGACCGCCGCGTCGATGGAGCAGATCACTGCCACCGTCGCGCAGTCGGCCACCTCGGCCAGGCAGGCGGACGATTCCGCGGTCGCTGCCTCGAAGATCGCCTCCGAAGGCGGCGTGGTGATCGGCGAGGTCATCGGCACGATGGACAAGATCGAGCACGCCTCGGCCAAGGTCTCCGACATCATCGGCGTGATCGAGGGCATCGCCTTCCAGACCAATATCCTGGCGCTGAACGCCGCCGTCGAAGCGGCCCGCGCGGGCGATCAGGGCCGCGGTTTCGCGGTGGTCGCCGGCGAGGTGCGCGGACTGGCCCAGCGCAGCGCGCAGGCGGCCAAGGAGATCAAGACGCTGATCGAGTCCACGGTCGGCGAGGTGGCTTCCGGCTCGGGCCAGGTGCGCAGGGCCGGCGAGACCATGACGGCGATCGTCGGCAATGTGTCGCAGGTCAGCACGGTGATTTCGGAGATCTCCAGCGCCGCGGTCGAACAGACGCGCGGCATTCAGGAGGTCAACCAGGCGGTCGGCCAGCTCGACGAGATGGTGCAGCAGAACGCCGCGCTGGTCGAACAATCGTCGGCGGCCGCGTCAGCGCTGCAGGCGCAGGCGAACAAGCTGGCGGGCGCGGTGGGGCTGTTCCGGCTGGCGTGAGGATGTTCGGGTCGTTCCCGCGAACGCGGCAACCCAGCGTCTTTTGAAGCCGCTGGGTCCCTGCCTGCGCGGGGAACCACGGAGCGGTTTTTCCAGTGTGGCCGGTGGGCCGTTATTCGAGCCCGGCCTTGTCCAGTCCGAACATCTTGTCCGCCGAACCCGGCACCGTGCGGAACGCGACGTTGGCGCGGTTCCAGCCGTTGATGCCCATCACCGCGAAGGTCAGGTCGGACAGCTCCTTCTCCGACAGCTGCTCGCGCACCCGCGTGTAGATGTCGTCCGGCACGCCGTGCGGCGGCAACTGCGTCAGCGTCTCGGTCCATTCCAGCACGGCACGCTCGCGCGGCGAGAACAGCGCCGACTCGCGCCAGATCGCGACATGGTAGAGGCGCAGTTCGCGCTCGCCGTGCAGCTTGGCTTCCTTGACGTGCATGTCGAGGCAGAACGCGCAGCCATTGAGCTGCGACGCGCGGATCGACACCAGGTCGAGCAGCGATCGTTCGATGGCGCCGCCATCGATCGCCTGGCTGAAGTTCAGATAGGCCTTGAACAGTTCGGGCGATTGCTGGATGTAGTTCAGGCGTTGGGTCATGGCTTTCTCCTGGTCCAAATGGGTGCGCACCGGGGGGAGCGCGGCGGTTATCACGGCGGCGGCCAGCGGCCACGCGCCCCTGAAATGAACGAACATGCAGGCGCTCAGCAGGCGCCGCGCGCGAGCGCGATGCGCAGCAGCTTGTCGGGATTGCGCTGGGCGTGGATGCGGACGATGCGCTCGCCGTCGGTCTCGTAGCACTGCGCCGATTCCAGCTGGCCGTCGACAAAGCGCAGCAACGCCCAGTCGCCATTGAGCAGTGCCAGTTCGACGCTGACCGCAGCGCCGGGGCGCTGCGCGCTGACCGCGAACACCTTGGCGATGCGCCAGCCGCCGACCAGCGGCTTGGGGAAGCTCGGCACCTTGCCGCCGCCATCGCCGATCAGCTCCGCGTCCTCGGCCAGCATCGACTGCAATGCCGCCATGTCGCCGCGCTCCATCGCCTGGGCAAACCCTTGCAGCAGACGCAGATGCGTCTCGCGCGGGACGGCGAAGCGCGGCCGCTCGTCGCGCAGCTGCACCTTGGCGCGGCTGACCAGCTGGCGGCAGGCGGCCTCGCTCTTGCCGATCGTGCGGGCCACGTCCGCGTAGTCGGCGTCGAAGACTTCGCGCAGCAGGAAGGCCGCGCGCGCCTCCGGGGTCAGACGTTCCAGCAGCATCAGGAAGGCCACCGACAGGTCGTCGGCCCGCTCGGTCAGCTGCTCGGGGGTCGCGGGCGATTCCGACAGCTCGGGTTCCGGCAGCCAGATGCCGGCGTAGTGCTCGCGCTGGACCTTGGCCATGCGCAGCCGGTCGATCGATAGCCGCGTCGTGACGGTGACCAGCCACGCCTCGGCGTTGTCGATGCCGCCGCGGTCGGCCTCATGCCAACGCAGCCAGGCGTCCTGCACCACGTCCTCCGCTTCCGCCACCGTGCCCAGCATCCGATAGGCGATGCCGTGCAGGCGCGGCCGCATCCGGGCGAAGGTCAGCGTGGCGGGATCGGCGGGCGCGGCGGTGGCGGCGGTGGCGGCATAAGCGGCCGGGTCCGGCCGATCGCGGGTATCGGATGGGCGGGTCATCGCATTCCAGATCGTCAAGGGTCAATGCCATGGCGCAACCGTCGCGCGACCATGGCGCCGCTGCGGTGCCGGCGTGGCACTGTAGCAGCCAGTCACACACAAGACGTCTGGCGAGGCCCGTTTGTGACAGCGCCGTGCTGCCGAAGGGTCAGGGTCCGCTCGCGGCCAGCGCCCGTGCCGCCGGCATCCGGTCCCAATACGGGGGATAGCCGATGACGAGGCCCCCGGCATCGACCGTCAACTCGGCGGTGAACGACGAATCCTGGCCGTGGTAGCCGCCCAGGCCGCTGCCGGCCTGCTGACGCTCCCCTGCGGGCCCGAGCGTCTCATAACGGAAGCGGCGGCAACCGTCCGTGTCCGTGGCCAGCAAGGTGTAGCGCTGCCGGACCGGCTCGACCCGCAGTTCGGGCAGGCGGACATAGGCCATCGTGAAGACCTGGGCGACGCCCGGCTCCCAGCTGGCGTGGCACACCGGCAGCGTGTTGGTGATCGGGGTGGCCATGATGTCGATATAGCCGGCCTCGGTAAGGTCGTCGCGCGGACCTTGCTCATCGGTCCACTGCCTGCCGTCCCACGCCAGCTCCAGGGCCCGCGTATCGCCCTGGTACACGGTGCGGGCCTCGAGCCGGACAAAGCGCCAGTCCGCCTCGCACTCGAGCCGATAGGCCAGTTCCAGCGGGCCGTCGTCCCACTGGGCCTGGACCCGCCCTTCGACCCGTACGCGATCCGCGGTGCGGGTCACGGCGGCCACATCGAGGCCGGTGCGGGTCAGCCAGGACCACGCGACCAGCTGGACGTCGGCGGATTGCGGAGTGCCGCCCGGGGATGCCGATGGATTCATGTTCGCCCTCCTTTGTGCAGACAGGCTTGGGCAGGCGCGGTCTTCTGTCATGGGCCGCGTGCCCTCGCCATCGAGAGCGTCAATCTACCGCGATACCGGCAAGCCGGCGATGCGCAATCGGCATTGGTGGCGATTATTCATGGTGCCGGCGCGCCTCCGCCGATAATGACATGCAATATCGCCAGGAAAATGGCGAGCGAAAAAACAAATCAAATCAATAATCTTCCCGGCAGCGCTCCCGGCGGCATCCAATATTGCGCCGCATCACCATGGAAACCGCGTCGCCAAATATTTTCAACAGCCAATCATTTTATTTTCCATAATCATTCGCCATTCATCTGAAGCGGCGCAGCATAGTGATTTCCGGAATGAATCCCTGCTGGTGAAAACCCTGCCATCCCTTTCACTTGACTTAATTGATATATCACATACCTTGTAACCCATCGCCACACCCAATGCGAGCGGGGCGATGTCCGTGATGGCAACCGGCACCCCAACAGAGGGACACCAACGGCAGGAGGAATGCATGGAAAACGATTCGACCGGGTCGTCCATCGCCGCCAGATCAGTTTAAGCAAGCCCGCTTCGCCCCATCCTTCAGTTCCGATCGCGCCTGCCGCCGCCGGCAGCGCAATAGCGCAGGGTTTTTTGTTTCAGGAGCGGATGTGTAACGGACATAGAAGCCAACGATACAGGAGACATTGAAATGCTAGCGACGATATCCCAGCCGAGGTGCGGCACCGCACATTCGGACAGGCAGGATCAAACGATTGAAGGAGTGCGCCATGAATAATTCGTCGACGGCGGCATTCCGCCCCAATCCACAGGTCTCCGAAAAGACGCGCTGGACACAGCTGATCGTTGGCGTCATCTGCATGGTCGCCACCGCCAACATCCAATACGCCTGGACGCTGTTCGTCCCGGAAATCCAGGAAACCTTCGGCTGGTCGCGCGCCAATATCCAGATCGCCTTCACGGTGTTCGTGCTGGTGCAGACCTGGCTGGCGCCGATCGAGGGCTATTTCATCGACAAGTTCGGGCCGCGGATGATGGTCGCCTTCGGCGCCTTGCTGATGGGTAGTTCGTGGGTCATCAACTCGCAGGCCACCACGCTGATGGGCTTCTACGTCGGCGCCGCGGTCGGCGGGCTTGGCGTGGGTTCGATCTACGCGACGTGCATCAACAACGCGATCAAGTGGTTCCCCGACCGCCGCGGTCTCGCGGTCGGCCTGACCGCGGGCGGTTACGGCGCCGGCTCGGCCGCCACGATCCTGCCGATCGCGGCGATGATCGAGTCCTCGGGCTTCCAGCACACCTTCCTGTTCTTCGGGGTGCTGCAAGGCACGCTGGCGTTCGCGGCCGCCTGGTTCCTGCGCTCGCCGAAGGCAACCGAGGTCAAGGCATCGAACAAGCTGGCGCAGGCCACGCGCGACTACACGTTGAAGGAAGCGCTTTGCACCAGGCTGTTCTGGCTGATGCTGGTGATGTTCGTGCTGGTGGTCACCGGCGGCATGATGGCCGTGGCACAGCTGGGCGTCATCGCCAAGGACCTCGGCGTCAAGGACTTCCAGGTCGACCTGCACTTCTTCGTGATGGCCGCCCTGCCGCTGGCACTGATGCTCGACCGCGTGATGAACGGAATCTCGCGTCCGCTGTTCGGCTGGATCTCCGACCATATCGGCCGCGAGAAAACCATGGTGATCGCCTTCTCGCTGGAGGGGATGGGCATCATCGCGCTGGGGTACTTCGGCCACAACCCGTATGCCTTCCTGATCCTGTCCGGCGTCGTGTTCCTGGCCTGGGGCGAGGTCTACTCGCTGTTCTCCGCGCTGGCCGGGGATGCCTTCGGCACCAAGCACATCGGCAAGATCTACGGCGTGCTCTATACCGCCAAGGGCATCGGCGCGCTGTTCGTGCCGATCGGCAACCTGATCATGGAGGCAACCGGTACCTGGTCTACCGTGCTGTACACGGTGGCCACCATGGATCTGATCGCGGCCTTCCTGGCGCTGATGGTGCTGCGGCCGGTGCTGGCGGGGCATGTGGCGACATCCAGACGGCTGTTCTCGAAGGAGGAGGCGGCGGCAGCCGGCACGCAGGTACCCGCCTGATCGATCTCCACCCCGGCACACGCCGGAACTGATGCGGGCTTCTTCGGAAGCCCGTTTTTTTGCCGAAGCAGTTTTGTTCAATACAGCGACCCACGGCCGCTTCTAGCATGCGCCATCGTCCAATCCGGAGCGCAACGATGGCCTCTCTGCCCCTGCTGCTGTCCATGGCCGCCTTTGCCCTGGTCTCCTCGATCACGCCCGGGCCGGTCAATATCGTGGCGCTCAGCGCCGGGGCGCAGCACGGCCTGCGCGCGAGCCTGCGTCATGTCACCGGCGCGACCGTCGGTTTTTCCGTGCTGCTGCTGTTGGTCGGCCTGGGCATGCATCGACTGCTGACGCAGTGGCCCGCGTTGACGACGGCGATCCGCTGGGGCGGCATCGCCTTCCTGCTGTTCATGGCGTGGAAGCTGGCTACCGACGAGGGAGCAATCGAGGCGAGCGGCGGCGGCAAAGGGCCGTCGTTCCTGTATGGCGCGGCGATGCAATGGTTCAATCCCAAGGCCTGGCTGGCGTCGGTGGCCGGCATCGGCGTCTACGCGGCCGATGGCGCCGGCGTACAGGTGTGGCGCTTCGCGGCGATCTATTTCGTGGTCTGCTATCTGTCGATCGCCTGCTGGGCCTATGCCGGGGCGTTCCTGCGCGGTTATCTGCGCGATGCGCGCCGCGTGCGCCTCTTCAATCGCGCGATGGCGCTGCTGCTGGTCGCCAGCGCCCTGTTTCTGGTCGAGCGTTGAAGCCCCGTCGGCCGCGAGCCGGTCTCAGCGCATGCGCTGATATTGCGCCGGCGTGGCGGCGACCATTCGCTTGAACACCCGTTGCAGGTGGGCCTGATCGGCGAATCCCGCTTCCAGCGCGACATCCGAAATCGCGCGGCCCCGCTTGAGCTGGCTGCGGCTGTACTGCACGCGCCGATTGACCAGATAGGCGTGCGGCGTCAGCCCATAGTGCTGCTTGAAGGCGCGGATCAGATGCGATTCGGACAACTGCGCGGCGGCGCAGATATCGCCAAGCCGCAGCGGCCGCGCGAAATTGGCGTCGATATATTCGGCGGCGCGCCGCAGCCGATATGCCGGCCAGTGGCGATGCGCTCCGTTCTCGCCGGTATCGGAAGACCGCGGCCTCGGCGCTGGCAGAAGACGCCGATGCACCTCCGAAAAAAACGCAATGGCAGCCTCCTCCTTGCGCATCGGCTCGATGCCCTCGTCCGTCAGCAAGGCATGGAAGCGGCCCAACGCGCGATGCAGCGCGGCATCGTCGCTGACCCGCGTCGAAAACGCCTGGAAGTCGCTGTTGCGGTCGAAGCCCAGATCGTGCTGCAGCGCGCCCAGCCAGCCAGCGTCGACATGCAGCATCCGATACGACCACGGCGCATCGTCGAGCGGATTGCAGGCGTGCACCTCTTCGGGATTCATCAGCACGACGGCCCCGGCACCGACACCGGCGCGCATGCGGCCACTGACGTAGACGCTGCGGCCGCCGGTCACCGCACCGATCGAGAAGGTCTCGTGCGAATGCGCGCCGTAGCGGATGCGGCGGCCGTCCTCGATCCAACGCGCCTCGATAAACGACAGGGAAGGATCGCGCCAGAACACCGGCGTCGCTGTACTCGTCATCGTCGGTTGCCCGTTTGTCAGGAGTGCTCAGATTGCATGCGCGCCATTCTAGCCGGGCGTCAAGGCCGTTTCCGGCGGTACGGCGCCAAACTCGGCGTGAACCCAGTCGCGCACCAGCCGAGTGGCTGGCCGTTCTGCCGCGCGCGGGCTGTAGACCAGGTCGTAGCGGAAGCTCTGCAGCGACAATTCGAACGGCTGCACCAGCACGCCGGAGGCCAGTTCTTCGGCGACCAGCGTCAGGCTCAGCAAGCCGACGCCCTGCCCCGCGATGGTGGCCTGGATCGCGTGGATCTCGTCGGTGAAGGACAGCCCCGACGACCCGTCGACCCCGTCGGCGCCCGCGCGTTCGAGCCAGTGCGGCCAGACCGCGGCGCGCGGGTCCTGCCGCACGCCGGCGCCCCATTCGAAATGGATCAGTTCGGCGTCGCGCAGATCGGCCAGCGACGACAGCTTCAGGTGCGGGCTGCAGACCGGCGCAAAGCGGTCCTGGAACAGCGGCTCGACCGTCAGCCCCGGATAGTGGCCGCCGCCATAGCGGATCGCCACGTCGGCATCGCTGTCGAGGTCCACGACGGCGTTCGACGCATCGAGCCGCAGCGTCCAGTCCGGATGCGCGGCGCGAAACGACCCTGCGCGCGGCGCGAGCCGCTTGGCGACGAAGGCCACCGTCGACGACAGCGTGGCGATATTGGCCGCGCGCTGCCGCTGTACCGCCGCTACGGCACGCTCGAAGCCATCGAGCCCGTCGCGGATCGCCGGAAACAGCAGCCGTCCGCTCGCGGTCAGGTCGACCTTGCGCGTTTCGCGCTCGAACAGCCTGACCCCGAGCCATTGCTCCAGCAGACGGATCTGGTGGCTGATCGCCGTCGCGGTCACGTTCAATTCGTCGGCCGCCCGCTTGAAGCTCATGCGCCTGGCGGCCGCCTCGAAGGCGCGCAGCGCGCTCAGTGGAGGCAGGCGCCGCATGATGTCGTCACGGATGAGCCAAACTCATCCATATCTTGAGATTTGACCATTTGTCGGCTCTGCATGGGATCACGATACTGGGACCATTCTCCGCGGGGCAACGCGATAGTGTTTGCGATGGCCGCCTGACGGATGAAATTCCCTCAACTTTACCCTGGAGTCTCCCCATGCTGCTCGAACAAGTTCGCACCAACCCCGATCCGTACGCGCCGTTCCTGCTGTCGCAAGGCATCCGCGTCGGCAACCTGGTCTTTATCTCGGGGCAGGCCGCCATCGGCGACGACGGCAACATCGTCGGCCGCGGCGACTTCGACAAGCAGGCCGAGCAGGCCTTCCGCAACCTGCAACGCGCGCTCGAAGCCGCGGGCTCGAGCCTGGACCGCGTGGCCAAGGTCACGATCTTCCTGAAGTCGATGGACAACTTCGGCAAGATCGTCGCGCTGCGCCGCAAATGGTTTTCGGCGCCCTATCCGGCCGACACCATCGTCGAGATCTCCAGCCTGTATTCGCCCGAGGCGCTGATCGAGATCGAGGCCATCGCCGTGGCCGAAGGAGAGCCTGCATGAACGCCCAGGCACGACCGACGCTGTTCGATCGGCTCGATATCAACGGCATCGCCCTGCCCAACCGCCTCGTCGTCGCGCCGATGACGCGCATCAGCGCGACGCCCGAGGGCGTGCCCACGCCGGCGATGGTCGACTACTACGCGGGCTTCGCGCGCGGCGGCTTCGGGCTGATCGTCACCGAAGGCACCTACACCGACCGCGCCTATGCGCAGGGCTATGCCGGGCAGCCCGGCCTGACCGACATCGAACAGGCACGCGCCTGGCGCGCGGTCACCGACGCCGTGCACGATGCCGGCGGCCGCATCTTCGTGCAGCTGATGCACGCGGGGGCGCTGTCGCAGGCCAATCGCTTCCGCGACGAGACGGTGGGTCCGTCCGCCATTACGCCAAAGGGCGAGCAGATGGGCGTCTATCGCGGCAACGGGCCCTATCGCACGCCGCGCGCGATCGAGCCGCACGAGATCGACGCGGCGATTGACGGCTTCGCCGAGGCGGCCCGGCTGGCGAGGGACATCGCCGGCTTCGACGGTATCGAGATCCACGGCGCCAACGGCTATCTGCTCGACCAGTTCCTGACCGACTACACCAATCGGCGCAACGATGCCTGGGGCGGCGCCATCGGCCAGCGCATCCGGCTCGCCGGGCAGACCGCGCGCGCCGTCCGTGCCGCGGTCGGCGACGCCTTTCCTGTCGGCGTGCGCATTTCGCAAGGCAAGGTCAATGACTTCACGCACAAGTGGGCCGAGGGAGCCGAGGGCGCGGCGATCGTGTTCGGCACGCTGGCCGCGACGGGCATCGACTTCCTGCACGTGACGGAGTTCGAGGCCTGGCAGCCTGCCTTCCCCGGCGACACGCGCACGCTGGTCCAGCATGCGCGGCTTGCCGCGCCGCATCTGACCGTGATCGCCAACGGCAGCCTGCACGATCCGGCGCGAGCGCAAGACGCGCTGGCCGATGGCGCCGACCTGGTCGCGCTGGGCCGCGGCGCGCTGGCCAATCCCGATTGGCCGATGCGCGTGGCGAAAGGCGTCGCACCGCGTGCCTTCGATCCCGCGCTGCTGTCGCCGTTCGGCGAGATCAAGCCCGCGGAACTGCAGGCGCGACAGGCCCTACCAGCGATGGCAGTGATGGCCTGAGCGGTGGCAGCCGTCCACTTGCGCTCCCGCTCGCGTGCACGGGCAGGCGCGAGCCGGCGGCCTACGTGGCGAACGTGCGCTCGCGCCGTTCCTGGCACGGCGCACAGCGAGTTGCCGTCGGATTGGCGAGCAGGCGCTCGTACGGAATCTCCTGCTCGCAGTCCTGGCAGACGCCGTATTCGCCGGCATCCATGCGCTCGCGCGCCTGCGCGATGTCGTCCAGTTCGCCGCGGTAGTGCTGTTGCAACGCGGCGCGGTCGAGCTCCTCGTTGACGCCCTCGGCGGTGTCGACGAGGTCCTGCGGCTCCCTGGCCGGGTTGCTGGATGGACGGTCGCGCCCCTGCTGATAGAGCGGCTGCAGTTCCCGCTCGCGCGCGTCCAGCCGTCCGCGCAGCGCGGCCAGTTGTTCCGGGTTCAGATGCGACATGTCGCCCTCCATCTACGTGTCGTCTCGGCCGTCGCCGAGCCGTGCATACGTGATCGACATCCCGGCTTTCCCGCCGTTCCCGAAATGGCGCCGGCAGGGTTTTCCCGCTTGACTGATCAAGTCCGACGGCCTACATTGGCCGAGCAGATTCAGATAAGAGACCATCTGTAGGATGGTCTCTTAGCGCGTGCAGTTTGCTGCGGCCTCTTACAGAACAATGAAAGGAGACCGCCGTGCAAGCGCCTGCCATCCGCCTTCGTGGCATCGACGATGTCATCGCCTATATCGATTCCTGTCCAGGTATACGGGGCAGAGCCGGCCTGATCTGGTGGCTCGCACTCGGTGGACTGTTTCTCGACGCCTTTTCCAATTCCGCATTGAGCGCCGGCCTGGGGCCGATGACGCGCGATCTCGCGCTCGCCCCGGCACAGGTCGCGCTGTTGACCTCGTTCGCCTCGTGGGTAGCGATCGCGTTCAATCCGATCGGCGGCTGGATGGCCGACCGCTGGGGCCGCGTGCGCCCGCTGGTGCTGGCCAAGGTGCTGGCCGTGGTCGGCGCCGTGCTGGTCGTATTCGCGCCGACCTTTGAAGTGATCCTGGTCGGCCGCTTCTTTGTCGGCGCCGCCTACGGCATCGACTTCGCCATCGCGATGGCCGTGCTGGCCGAGTTCACGCCGGTCAAGCTCAAGAGCCGGCTCAATACCTGGCAAGGCATGTGGTACACGGCCGTCTGCACCAATCTGCTGCTGGCGCTGCTGTTCCACTCGTGGCAGGTCGGCGACGCGATCTGGCGCTACTCGGTGGCGGCCACCGCGATCTTCGGCGTGGCGATCCTGGTGCTGCAGCTGTTGTTCCTGGTCGAGAGCCCGACCTGGCTCGCCCGCAAGGAACGGCTCGACGCCGCCGCGCAGGCCATGACGCGCATCTATGGCCGGCCCTTCACCGCTGCGCCGCCGGCCGAACGCATTCCGGTGTTGAACCAGGCCCGCCGCGGCCTGGCCAATGTGCTGCTGATCTTCCGCGGCATCTATCTGCCGCGCACGATCCTGGCTGCGACCGTGCAGATCGGCCAGTCGATCCAGTATTTCGCGATCGGCTGGTACCTGCCGCTGATCAGCGCCGCGCTGTTCGGCAAGGACTTCGTCTACGCGACCATCGGCGCGCTCGTCTTCAACGTCTGCGGCATCGTCGGCGGCTTCCTGTCGCCGACGATCGGCCGCAAGCTGGGCCTGCGCCGCGCCTCCGCGTTCGGCTTTGCCGCGGTGTTCGCCATGCTGCTGGTGCTGGGCCTGTTCAACGGCAAGATGCCGCTGTGGGTCGCGGTGGTGGTGCCGTCGCTGTTCATCCTGTTCCATTCCGGCGGCCCGGGCGCCAACGGCAAGAGCCTGTCGTCGCTGTCCTTCCGCAGCGAGCTGCGCGCCGGCGCCAACGGCGTGATCGGCGCGCTCGGCGCGATCGGCGCCGCGCTGGGGCTGCTGGTCTTCCCGCTGTTCCGCGCCGAGTACGGGCTGGAGAAGACCTTCCTGATCCTGTCGGTGGTGCCGCTGATCGCCAGCGTGATTTGCTTTGCGATCCGTTGGGATCCGACCCGCACGGCCGTCCATCCTGACAACGAGGCCGATGCCCCGCAGTTCCGCGGCGACGCGGATGCGGCCTCGCCCTTCCTGAATCCCGCCATCGAGAAGTCCCGGCCATGACCCGCACCACCGACGTCATTCTCGCCATCGACGAAGGCACCTCCGGCACCCGTGCCGCGCTGGTCGGCGCGGACGGCCATGTCTCGTGCCTCGAATACACGACGCTGAACGTCGATTCGCCGCGCCCCGGCGTGGTCGAGCAGGATGCAAACGTGCTGCTCGACAAGACGCTGGCGGTGTGCCGCGCGACGCTGGCTCACGCCGATCGTCAAGGACTGCGCGTGGTGGCGCTCGCCATCGCGACGCAGCGCGCCACCGCGGTGCTGTGGGATACCGCCACGGGCCGCGCGCTGGTGCCCGCGATGGTGTGGCAGGACACGCGCTACGCCGCCGAACTGGATCGCCTTGCCGCCGACTGGGATGCGAAACTGCGGCCCACCGTCGGCCGCCCGGCCGGCGTGCGCTCGCCCTATCTGTGGGCCGCGCGGCATCTGCGCGAGACGCCGGCGATCGCGGATGCGTGGCGCGCGCGGCGGCTCGCCTTCGGCACGATCGACAGCTGGCTGCTTTGGCATCTGTCGAGCGAGCGCGCCGTCGTGACGACGCCGACCAACGCCACCTCGTGCAGCGCCTATGTGCTTGCCGAGCACCGCTATCGGCTCGACTGGCTCGATGCGCTGGGCTTTCCCGCCGAGCTG
>NZ_AMPR02000429.1:0-21980 GCF_000307735.3 Cupriavidus sp. HPC(L)
AGCGCCGGCGCGTCGTCGCGCAGCGCGACGCAATTGAGCGCCCCGAGCGGGTCACCGGCGGCGAGCGCGCGGGCCGCTGCCGAGATCGTCGGGTCCATTCGAATCACGCCACACTTGTCACTCCCTCCCTGTCGAGGCCGGCGCCTAATCTAGCACGACGATCCACCGGCCCGGCTTGCCGCTGTGCATTGCACAACATCCGAAGACACGCATGACACCGCACCGCAGCCCGCGCCACGTCCACAAGGAGCAAACACGATGACCACCCATCCCACCGCCACCCGCGAACAGTGGCTGGCCGCCCGCCTGGAGCTGCTCGAGGCCGAGAAGGCGCTGACGCGGCGCAGCGACGAAATCGCCCGCCAACGCCAGGCGCTGCCCTGGCTGCGAATCGACAAAACCTACCGGTTCGATACCGACGACGGCCCCGCGACGCTGGCCGACCTGTTCCGCGGCCGCTCCCAGCTGCTGGTCTATCACTTCATGTTCGGGCCCGACTACAAGGCCGGCTGTCCGTCGTGCTCGTCGATCGCCGACGGCTTCAACGGCTTTGCCGTCCACCTCGCCAACCACGACGTCGCGCTGACCGCCGTATCGCGCGCGCCGCTTGCCAAGCTGCAGGCCTACAAGCAGCGCATGGGATGGACCTTCCCGTGGGCGTCGTCGCACGACAGCGACTTCAATGCCGACTTCAACGTGTCGTTCACCACCGCGCAGCAGCGCGACGGTGACATCGAATACAACTACCGCCGCGAGCCGGCCGTACGCGGATGGCGCCGCAACATGGAAGGCGGCGGCCAGGCGGCGGAAGACCGGATCGCCGCGATGTGCGGCACCGATACCGCTACCTTCCACCGCGACCGGCCAGGTCTGAGCGCCTTCGTGATGGAGGACGGCGTGGTCTATCACACCTACTCGGCGTATTCGCGCGGGCTGGACGGACTCTGGGGCATGTACCAGTGGCTGGATCGCGCGCCCAAGGGCCGCAACGAAACGGGTGTCTGGTGGCGCCGCCATGACGAGTACGACGATCGCTGAGCCGGGGAGCTGCTGTGCGCGCGCCGAGCCGACGTGCGGCGACGCCGGCCGTCGAGTCTTTGCCGGCGTCTGCGCCCTGCTGTTCGGGCTGTGCGCCGCGGCCACCGTGACGCTGCATGGCGCGATGTCTTCGATGGCGGCCACGCCGATGCCGGGCGGCCGGACGCTGTCGATGGCCTGGACGCCGATGTGCGGGCAGACCTGGGCAGGCGCCGCGGCCTCTTTCATCGGCATGTGGGCTCTGATGATGGTGGCGATGATGCTGCCGTCCATCGGGCCGGCGCTGTGGCGCTATCGCGTGGCCGCGGAGGGCACGGGGCGCGCCGCGCGACTCACGCTGATGGCCGCGGTGGCCTACTTCCTGGTTTGGTTGGCGCTCGGAGCGGTGGTGTTCGTCGTCGGCGCCGCGCTGGCTGCGCTTGCGATGCAGTGGCCGGAGCTGGCGCGCGCCATGCCGGCGCTTGCCGGCGTTGTTGTGCTCGTTGCAGGCGCGACGCAATTCACTGCCTGGAAATCCGGCTTGTTGGCCGGCTGCCGGCACGCGTTCCCTGCAGCGTCACGGCAAGACGCGCGCGCCGCCTGCAGGCATGGCCTTCGTCTCGGCCTGCACTGCATCCAGTGCTGCGCGGGCGCGACCGCGAGCCTGGCGGCGGTCGGCGTGATGGACCTCGCCGCCATGGCGGCCGCTACCGTGGCAATCACTGCCGAACGCCTGGCGCCGGCCGGCGAGCGGACCGCCAGGGCCATTGGCGCCGCCGGCATTGGCGCGGGGGCATGGCTGGCCGTGCGCGGCACGGGTCTGCTCTAGCGGTGAAGGCAAACGGCGATTGGCTAACGCGGCGGAGCGACCGCCATCACGGCACCCACCAATACCGCGTGATATGGAAGAACACCGGCGCGGCAAACACCACCGAGTCCAGCCGGTCGAGCATGCCGCCGTGGCCCTGGATCATCTGGCCCCAGTCCTTGATGCCGCGGTCGCGCTTGATCGCCGACATCACCAGCCCGCCGAGAAATCCCATCAGCGCGATGACCAGCGCGATCGCGCCGGCCTGCCATGGCGCGAACGGCGTGATCCACCATAGCGCGGCACCGAGCGCGGTCGCGCTGGCGACGCCACCGACGAAGCCCTCTACCGTCTTGGACGGCGACAGCAGCGGCGCGATCTTGCGCTTGCCGCACAGCTTGCCCCAGACGTACTGCAGCACGTCGCTGCCCTGCACCACGATCACCAGGAACGCGATCAGCAGCAGGTTGCGGCCCTCGAAGCCGGGAATCGGCAGCGTCAGCAGCGCCGGCACATGCGAGATGCAGAACACGCAGATCATCACGGCCCACTGCACGCCAGCGCAGCGTTCGAGAAAACGCGTGGTCTCGGCCGACAGCGCGGCCAGGATCGGCAGCAGCAGGAAGGCGTAGACCGGAATCAGGATCGAGAACATGCCGTACCAGTCGACATAGACCAGCACGTATTGCAGCGGCAGGAACAGGAAAAAGGCGGCGACGATCGCGCGATGGTCGCCGCGCCGCGTCGTCGTAATGGTGACGAACTCGCGCAGCGCGAAGAACGACAGCAGGTAGAACAGCACGATCACCGCGGTGCGGCCCAGCGCGAAGGCCACGCCCATCACGCCGATCATCCACCACCAGGCCCAGACCCGCTGCGCGAGGTTGTCGATCACCGGATGCGCGCCGCCGCCGGCGATCCGCCAACGCAGCAGCAGCGTCACCGTCGAGGCAAGCAGCAGCACAGCAAGCAGGCCACCGAACAACAGCCAGGTCTCGTGGTTCCAATGCAGGGTCGGCATGGCAAATTAATCCAGTACGGGAGCGAGCGCGAGCAGGCCGTCGCGGCATCGGGCGAGGAAGCTGTCCTTGTCGTCGTCCGGGACCAGCAGCACCGGCTGACCGAACGTCACCGTGCACAGCAGCGGCACCGGTACGATCTCGCCCTTGGGCATCACGCGGTTCAGGTTGTCGATCCACACGGGCACGAACTCCACCGACGGGCAGGCGCGCGCCAGATGGAAGATGCCGCTCTTGAACGGCAGCAGCCTGGCCTCGGTCGTATTGCGCGTGCCCTCGGGAAACAGGATCAGCGAATCGCCGCCTTCGAGCGCGCCGCGCATCAGCGCGACCGGATCGCTGCCCGGGTCGCTGCGGGTGCGGTCGATCAGCAGCGCACGAAAGACATCGCGCCCGATGAAGCGCCGCAGCGCCGAGCGGTCCCAGTAATCGGCGCCGGCCACGGGCCGTGTGCGCGGCCGCAGCTCCGGCGGCAGACAGCCCCAGATCAGCACGAAGTCCCCGTGGCTGCTGTGATTGGCGAAGTAGACGCGCTGCACCGCCGCCGGCACGCAGCCCTGCCAGTTGGCGCGCATGCCGGTCAGCAGGCGGGCGAAGACGATGATGGCGCGCGCGGTCACGCGGGCAATCCACATGGCGTTATCCCAGGATCGATGTGAGGAAGGTCAAGACAAACTGGATCACGGCCAGCGCGCCGCACAGCCGCACCAGCCGCAGCGCACCACGGGCGCGGTCGGTCATCGTCCGGCCCTGGCGGCCTGGCGCGATCCAGCCGAGCTGCAGCAGTGCCGCATCCAGGCCCGCCAGATCGGCCGCGCCGTGGCGGCTCGCGTAGGCCGCCAGCGCCTCGAACAGCCGGCGGTCGATCGCCACGCGCAGCAGCAGCCAGAGCTGGGCCAGCGCGAGCAGCACCGGCATGCCCGCGAGCCAGCCGGGCAAATCGTTGGCAACGAGCAGCCAGACGGTCGCAAGGCCGAACGCCAGCCCTGCACCCGCCATCCAGATGGCGCCGGACAGCGCACCGGCAACGGCATGCGCGGTCCAGGCGTCGATGTTGGCTTCGACGTTTGCGCCGGCGCCCTTCTGCATCGAATCAGGCGGCATGGTCGATCTCCGTTGCCCGGGCCTGCACGAGCCACCGCCGCAGCGCGTCGGCATGGGCGTCGCCGAGCACGACCGCAGGACGGTGGGTACGCAGATGGGCAAGCGCCGCGTCGACGGCCGCCGCGGCATCGGGCGAACCTTGGCGACGCGCGAGCCACGCGGTCACCACCATCGCGCTGCGCGAATAGCCGAGCGCGCAACTGACCAATACGTGCCTGCCCGCCGCGTGCCACGCGTCGAGCTGGGCTACCGCCTGATCGAGCTGCGCGGCGGTGGGCACGGTCAGGTCCAGCATCGGCACGCAACGATAGGCGAGCGCGTCGTCGCCGACCGCGCGCGGCAGTTCCGCGCTGAGGTCGAGCACGGCATCGGCGGCACACGCGCGCAGGTCCGCCCGCGTGGGGAAACGCCCTACCCGAATGCCGTCCGCGATGACGCTTGCCTGCGGGTCCCGCCGCGTCCACCAACGCGAATTGAGAAAGGCGCTCAGCAGATAGGGTGCCAGCACCCAGCGCGCGGCGATCGCCATGGTGCCGTCGCTGTCCTTCTGGAACCAGGCCGGCGCCGCCAGCGCATAGATGCGGGCGACACAGGCGAGCGCCAGCGCGCCCCACAGCAGCAACAGCGCCAGCGTGACCGAGGTGCCCAGCGCCAGCAGCGCGCACAGCAGCGTCACCACCGCCCCGAGCGCGTAGCGGCGCGCGAGCCGGCGCGTGGCCACATCCGCCGCACTCGGTGCGATCGCTGGCAGGCGCAGCGGAAACAGGTAGACGCACAGCCAGCCAACCAGCGCGCCGGTAGGCACGTCAACCAGATGGTGCTGCCAGGTCGTCAGCACCGAGACGCCGATCAGCGCGAACCAGCCATGCAGCAGCCAGCGCCAGCGCCTCGGCAGATGCGCGGCAAACGCGACCCACAGAATGATCAGCAGGCTGATATGCAGCGACGGCGCCTGATTGAAGGGCAGGTCGAAACCACCAAGCAGCGTGAACAGCTGCCCCGGCAGACCGTCCGCCTCGGGACGGGTGAAGGCAAAGCGCAGCGGGAAAACGATAAAGCAGGCAACCGAGATCAATTGCGCCGCGACCAGGCGCTTGACGTGCGTCAGCAGCCCGGCGCGCGTGCGCCACAGGAAAAACGAGATGCCGTACAGCAGGTCGATCGACCAGTACGGCACGATGGTCCACGGCACGAACGGGATGCCGCGTTCCCAGCCGAAGTAGAACGACGGCACGTGCGCGCGCTGGCTGGCAAGCCAGTTGGCGAAACCATAGCTCGAGAAGAACAGCGCGCCGGCCAGCGCCAGCAGCACGCAGGCCAGGCCCCAGGGGCGGGCCTCCCTCGGAGCAGGCTGCGTCCCAGACTGCGTGTCGGCAGGCAAGGCGCTCATGCGTCGCGCCTGCGCGCCAGGCTGACGGTAAAGATGCCCCAGCGGTCGATCCGCTGCGTCACCTTGTCGAAACCAGCGGTGCGCACCAGTTCGTCCATCTCGGCCTGCGAGCGGCGCCGCATCACCCACGCCGCGCCGGCGCGGTGGCTGGTCAGCGCGCGGGCGATGAACTCGAGCTGCGGATGCCAGGGCTGGCCCGTGTAGACCAGATAGCCGCCCGGCGGCACCGCACGCGCCAAGCCATCGAGCGAGCGGCGGATCATTGCGTTGTCGGGGAACAGCTCGTACAGGCCGGAGACGACGGCCAAGGTCGGCGCCGGCGACAGCGCGGCCAGATCGTCGCCATCGAACGCATCGCCCTGCTCGAAGCGGGCGATGCCGGCCAACCCCTTGGCCGCGATCAGCGCCCTGCCCTGCTCGACGTTCAGCGCGCTGTAGTCGCGCAGCAGGATCGATTCGACTGCGGTGCGATCGAGCTTCTCCAGCGCCTCGAGCACGTAGCGCCCGTGGCCGGCCGCGATATCGACGATCCGCACCGGCATGCCGGCCGCTTGCAGCCGGCGCACTGCCTCGGCAATCAGTTCCTCGGCGTGAACCTTGCGCTGACGGATGCCGCGCCAGCCGATCGCCTCGAGGTACTGGCGGTCGGCCATCCGGCCCAGCGCGCCGCGGCCCGCTGGCGTGTTGCGATAGACGTAGTCGAGCGTCGAGCCCGAATCGAAGCCGGTCTGGTGCCCGAGGCGCACGCCGTCGGACAGCAGCCCTCCGAGCTTGAGGTTGACGCGCGCCGCGCGCCAATACCACGCCGCCAGGCCCGTCGGCGCCGAGGCGAGCCGGTCCGATTCCTCGCGGAACGGGCCGATCTGGTCGGCATCGAGCAGCGAGCGCGGCGCCGACGGCGCGTCGAATTCGCGCACGATGAAGCGCCGCGCCGCATCGACCGCGCGTTGGCGGTCGCGCTCGCCCAGCGTGTCGTGATAGAAGCCATCGAGCACGATGCGCTCCTTGGTCCGGCTGCCCAGTCGCTCGTAGAAGCGGTCCTGCGGGCCGCGATGGACCACCCAGTCAGCGCCGGAGATCAGCAGCTGCGTCGGCACGGTGATCGCCGCGGCGTCGGCGACGATCCGTTCGGCGGTCTCGTACAGATCGAGCAGGATATTGACCGCGATTGGCCGCGTGATCAGCGGATCGTTGTCATAGCTGGCAATGCGCTCCGGATCGTGAGTCAGGAACTTTGCCTTGACATAGCTGTTGACGAAGAACTTGCCGCGCAGCCGGTGCATCAGTTTCAGGCCCGGGCGCGCGAACGGCACATACAGCTTGACCTTGAACGCGGGCGAGGCCAGCACCAGCGCACGGATCGGCGGCGCGTAGTCGTGGACCCAGGTTGCCGCCAGCACCGCGCCGACGCTTTGCGCCACCACCGCCATCCGCTGCAGCGGGATACCGTGGTTGGCGCCGATATGCTCGGTAAAGGTCTGGATATCGCGCACGGAGTCGGCCAGGCTCGGGCTATAGCCGCGCTCGCCCGGCGAGCGCCCATGGCCGCGGGCGTCCCAGGCAAAGATGTCGTAGCCCGGCAGATTCAGTTCGTCGGCAAGGTGGGCGACGCGGCCGGAATGTTCGTGACCGCGATGGAACAGCACCACCGCGCCGCGCGGCTGCCCCTCCACCGCCGGCCAATGCCGATAGAACAGCGCCTGGCCGTCGTGGGTCTGAAATTGCAATTCCTGCGGCTGGCGTGACGACAGTCGGTCCATGCCTTACTCCGCGGTCTGGGCTTGGGATTGGGCATGGGCCTGCGCTTCGGCAACGCCGCGCCGCACCCGGTTGACGATGGTCAGCACCGACAGCAGCGACAGCAGCAGCCACAGCCACGGCCCGGCCGCGCCGAAGCCCAGGCCGACGCCGGCCCACAGCGCGATCGCGCCAACCACCAGCGCGCGGTCGCTCTTGCCGAAGGGGCCGTCGTAGCGGCGGCTGGCACCGGCCAGCGGGCCGATCAGCCCGGCCGCCTCGACGATCACCGCCAGCAGCGCGAACGGCCCGACCTGAGCCAGATTGAAGTCCGGCAGCGCGGCCAGCGGCAGGATCAGCGCGACATCGGAGACGATGTCGCCCAGCTCGTTCAGATAGGCGCCCAGCGCGCTCTTCTGGCCATGCTCGCGCGCCAGCATGCCGTCGATCGCATTGAGCGCCATCCGCGCGAACAGCCATAGCGGAAACAGCAGGAACAGCGCCGACGTCTCGGCCACCAGCGCGCCGATCGCGGCCAGCGCACCAACGGCCAGCGAGCCGGCCGCGGCGACGAGCGTCACCTGATTGGCGGTCGCGCCGCGCTCGGCCAGATCCTGGACCAGCGGCCGCAGCCATGCCTGAAATCTGGGCTTGAGTTCGTAGAGCGTCATTGCGCCGGCCTCCCGCATAGCTTGCGCCGGAAGCGGCATGGCGATGCGCCAGGCTGAGCCGGGACCAGGCGCTGCGCGGCCGGTGCACCGGGACCCCCTTCCGGATTTATTGGTATTGGTATCTGGTCTTGGCTCGACGCCGGGCATGCGCGTGGCGGCAGGCTGGCGTCAAGGCCGAGACATTACCAGAACTGGGGTCGGCGGTGAATTCGACGGTGTTTAAATCACCGGCCTCGCCGCCCACCTCGTTCCATTGATCGACTACTGCGCCACCACGCCGCAGTCCTCCTTCTCCTCGGCCTCCTCGCCCGCGCTCTCGCCGTGCGCGTCCTGCATGGGCTCGCTGCGCAGCCAGCCCTCCAGCTTGTCGACGACGCGCGCAAAGCTGAACTGGCTGTCGTAGTAACGCCTGGCCGATTCGCCCATGGCGTGGCGGGTCCGCGCCGGCAACGCGCGCAGCCTGCGTACCGCGGCGAGCAGCGCTGCGCTGTCGCCGGCCGCGCAGGTCACGCCCGCGCCAGCATCCTCGACCACGCGGGCGCCCTCGCCATCCAGCATGGCGACGATGGGCACGCCCGTGGCCAGATAGGACTGCACCTTGCTGGGCACCGTCATTGCGAACAGCGGATCCGGTTTGAGCGTTACCAGCAGCGCATCGGCCTGCTGATAGAAGCGCGGCAATTGGTCAGGCGAGACCAGGCCATGAAATCGGACCCGGGCGCCAAGCCCGCGGCGCGCGACCTCGTCGGCCATCCAGCTGGCCGCGCTGCCCGCCCCGACGAAGTGCCAGCGCGTGCCGTCGTCCCCCGCCGCCTGGACGGCGTCGAGCACGGCGGCAAAACCCTGGGCATGGCCAAGATTGCCGAGGTAATAGATATCGAAGCCGTCCTTGCCGCCTTCTGCCGCCATCGGCCGGGCCGCGGTGCCGTCGTCCGCGCGGCCATCGCCCCAGTTCGGCAGATAGCTGACGCGCGAGCGGCCTCCGACACGCGCGTTCAGCAACGGGATATACGCGCGGGACTGCGAAAACACGTGGTCGCAGCGCCGATAGACCCATGCCATGAAGCCGGCGATCGGCGCAAGCAGCCGCGGTGACCGCACCGCGCCGACCGCGCTGATCGATTCGGGCCACAGATCCTGCACCCACAGCATCAGGCTGGCCCGTTTCAGGCGGCTGAGCACGACGCCGGGCAGCCCGACCGTGCCCGGCGATGGCTGGCAGACGAACACATGGTCGAAGCGCCGGCCGCGCAGCTTCCACGGGCCGAGCACGCTGGCGCTCAGCGCGAAGCTCAGGTAGTTCAGCGCCAGCCGCCGATAGCCGGTACCACGCGCCATCATCGGTACGCGCACGATATCGACGCCGTCCAGCGCGGAGAAGTCCGCCGGCGCCTGGCGATACGATGGGAATACCGCGCCCTGCGGGTAGTTCGGCACGCCCGTCAGCACGGTTACCGCATGCCCGCGCCGCGCAAGCTCGACCGCCAGCTCGTTGAAGCGGAAGTTCTCCGGCCAGAAATACTGGCTCAGGATCAGGACCCGGCTGCCGGCTGTCATGCGCTGTCCTTGCGCCATACCACGCGGTCGACGTAGTCGGTATAGCTGTGCAGGATGCGCAGGACCTTTTCCGAGACGTTGTCCGCGCCGTAGTCGGCGACCATCTTCAATTGCCGTTGCTCGCCACGGCCCTGCGCGTCGAGAATCGCCAGGCCCTGGCGAATGCGCTCCGGGTTGAGGCCGACCATCATTACCGCGCCCTCCTCCATGCCTTCGGGCCGTTCGTGGGCCTCGCGCAGGTTCAGCGCCGGAAAGTTCAGCAGCGACGATTCCTCGGTAATGGTGCCGCTGTCCGACAGCACCGCACGGGCCTCGCACTGCAGCCGCACGTAGTCGAGAAAGCCCAGCGGCTTGAGCAGCCGCACGTTGGCCGGAAAATCCAGCCCAAGCGCGTCGATGCGCTTGCGGGTACGGGGATGCGTCGACACGATGACCGGCATGCCGCTGTCGCGGGCGAGGTCGGCCAGCACCTGCGCGAGCCGGCGCAGCCGCTCCGGCGTGTCCACGTTCTCCTCGCGGTGCGCGCTGACCACGTAGAAGCGCCGCGGCTGCAACGCCAGCGTATCGAGCACGGTGGAGGCTTCGATTCCGGGCCGATAGTGGTCCAGCACCTCGCGCAGCGGGCTGCCGGTCTTGATCACGCGATCGGGCGGCAAGCCCTCGCGCAGCAGGTACTCGCGCGCGATGTCGCTGTAGGTCAGGTTGATATCGGCAATATGGTCGACGATGCGGCGGTTGATCTCTTCCGGCACGCGCTCGTCGAAGCTGCGGTTGCCAGCCTCCATATGGAAGACCGGCACCTTGCGCCGCTTGGCGGCGATTGCGCCCAGGCTGCTGTTGGTATCGCCGAGGATCAGCAGGGCATCGGGCCGTTGGCTGGCCAGCACCGCATCGGTCCGGGCGATGACCTCGCCAATCGTCGCCGCCGGAGACTCGCGCGCGGCATCGAGAAAATGGTCCGGCCGGCGGACCTGCAGCTGCTCGAAGAACACTTCGTTCAGTTCGAAGTCGTAGTTCTGGCCGGTATGCACCAGGCAATGGTCGCAGTGCCGGTCCAGCAGCGCGATGATGCGCGACAGACGAATGATTTCCGGCCGCGTACCGAGCAGGGTCATCACCTTCAGTCGTTTCATGACGCGTCTCCCTGGCTGCGCCGCCCGGGCGCATAGGCTTGCAGATAGTCGGCGTGCATCGCGTCGATCAGCGCCTCCCACGCAGGCGGGGCATAGTCGAGCGCGGCGCGCAGCCGGCTCGAATCGAGCGAACGGTCGATGGCCGGCTGCATCTCGCGGTGAATGTCGATGTCGTGGCGATATTGGCGGGCGACCAGCCGCAACAGCCGGTCCTTGTCGATCGGCGCGGCGCTCAGGTGGTAGAGACCGGCCAGTTCGCGCCGCGGCAGAATGCGTTCGCGCAGCACGCGGGCGATTTCCACGGTCGGCAGCCCGGAAAACACGGCGCCGCCGTAGCCGGTCACCGCCCCGCGCTGGCCAAGAAACCAGTCGACCAGGCTGATGCCGCGTGCCAGCTCGTGGCCGATCAGCGAGGTACGCAGCGTCAGATGGCCGCCGTAGTCGACCTCGCCGAGCCGCTTGGTGCGGCCGTAGAGGTCGTCGGCATCGGCCGGATCGGTTTCGCGGTAGCTGCCTTTCCGGCCGGAGAACACGCAATCGGTGGACACATGGATCAGCCGCGCACCGGCCGCCGTGCAGGCGCGCGCCAACCGATGTGGCAGGCCCGCGTTCAACGCAATCGCCGCCAGCGGATCCTGCGCCTGCTCGCGCTGCTTGATCAGGCCGACGCAATTGATCAGGGCATCCGGCTTGACGAGGCGAACCAGGGCATCGACGGCCGCTTCGTCCAGCGCATCGATGCCAATATGCAGGCGCCCACGTGCCGGCAACGGATAGTTGCCGGGCAGCGGCGTCCGCAGCGAACCATGCACCTCGATGTCACTATCCGCCGCGAGATGCCGGTAGAGGGTATAGCCGAGCATGCCGCCGGCGCCAAACACGAGCACGCGCATCGTCAGTACTCCACCTGGCTGTACTGGCCTTCGAGCGCCGCGCGCACGAAGGGCAGGCGCCGCAGCAGCGCCTTGGTCTGCTGCAGGTCCAGCTGCTCGGTGTTGTCCGAGCTGTAGTCGGCCGACGCCGAGATCGCGGTCTCGCCCTGCTCGAAAAACTTGGCGTAGTTCAGGTCGCGATTGTCCGGCGGCACACGGTAGTAGCTGCCCAGGTCCTCGGCCAGCGCCATCTCCTCGCGGCTGAGCAGCGCCTCGCTGCGCTTCTCGCCGTGGCGCGTGCCGATGATCCGCACCGGGTGGTCCGGCACATCGAACAGTTCGCACAGGGCCTTGGCCAGCGTCGCGATCGTCGTCGCCGGCGACTTCTGCACGTAGATGTCGCCATTGCGGCCATGCTTGAACGCGAACATCACCAGTTCGACCGCGTCCTCCAGGCTCATCATGAAGCGTGTCATGCGCGGATCGGTCAGCGTCAACGGCCGGCGCTCCAGGATCTGCTCGACGAACAGCGGAATCACCGAGCCGCGCGATGCCATCACGTTGCCGTAGCGCGTGATGCAGACGCTGGTGCGCTGCTCGTCGAGCTGGCGCGCCTTGGCCTGCGCCACCTTTTCCATCAGCGCCTTGCTCATGCCCATCGCGCTGACCGGATAGACCGCCTTGTCGGTGCTCAGGCAGATCACGCGCGAACCCCGCAAGACTGCGCGGCGCCGAGCACCTGTTCCGTGCCGACGATATTGGTCTTGACCGCCTCCATCGGATGGAACTCGCACGAGGGCACCTGCTTGAGCGCCGCGGCATGGAACACATAGTCGACGCCCTGGAATGCCGCCAGCAGGCTCTGCTGGTCGCGCACATCGCCCAGATGGAATTTCAGCTTCGGGCTGGCGTAGCGCAGCCGCATGTCGTTCTGCTTCTTCTCGTCGCGGCTGAAGATGCGGATTTCGCGCAGATCGCTGTCGAGAAACCGCTCCAGCACGGCATTCCCGAAGGAGCCGGTGCCGCCGGTGATGAGCAGGCATTTATCGCTGAACATGGGGATCGGGATGGTCGGTGGTGGAAGGAGCCGCGTTGGCGGAAGGGGCCGCGTTGGCGGGTGTGCCGGCGTCGATCAGTTGCCGATGCAGCGCCCACGCCTGTCGGGCCAGATGCGCCCAGGTATAACGCTCGAGCACAAGCCGCTGCAGCGCCGCGCCCATCGCCTGCCGCTGCGCCGGGGGGAGATCCAGCATCCGCTCGAGCCCGGCGGCCAGTCCCTCGGCCGTAGCCGGCACGATGTGCCCGCCGCCGGCCGGCTCCAGCGCATCGAAGCCGCACTGGTCGGTGATCAGCGCCGGCGTGCCCAGCAGGCCGGCTTCGAGCACGACCAGCGACATCGCTTCCTGGCGCGACGGCACCACCAGCAGGTCGGCGGCGGCGAGCAGGTCCAGCTTGTGCTGGCCCTCGACATTGCCGATCAGCTGCACGCGCCCCTGCAGGCCGAGCCGTTCGATCTGCGCCAGCAGCGCGGCACGCTCGCCAGCGTCGCGGCCCGCCAGCAGCAGCCGCGCATCGGGATGGGCCGTTGCGACCCGGCTCCATGCCTCGATCAGCAGATCCGGACCCTTGATCAGCGCCAGCCGGCCGAGAAACAGCACCAGCGGTGCCGTGCCGATGCCATGGCGGTCGCGCGCACGCTGCGGCCGCAGATCGTCGCACGGCTCGGCATCGACGCCGTTGGGCAGCACGACGATGCGCGAATCGGGCACGCCGTAGGCATGGAAGTGGGCGCGCTCCTGCTCGGTGACCGCCACGCAGCAACTGGCGCCCAGCACCAGCCGTTTGCCGACGATCGCGTTGTACAGCGTCTTGATCGCCTTCGAGCGCCCGAAGATCGGCAACGATCCGGCCGGACAGTAGACGTACGGCCGGCCGTGCCGCAGGGCCATCCATCCGCTCAGCGCGCCCAGCCAGCTCCAGTGCCCGTGGATATGGACGACATCGGCCTGCCGCACGCGGCGCGCGATGCTGCCCGGCCAGACCCACGGCACGATGAAGCGCCGGCTCGGCGTCGGCACCAGCGTGCAGTCGATGCCGGCGAGCTCGCGCAGCCGCTGCGGGCCGAGTCCGATGCGCGTCGCCAGCAGCGACACCTGGGCACCGGCCTGCTTCATCGCACGGCCGAGCCGAAAGGTCCGTTCGGCGGTCCCGCCGCCCATCGACGGGTCGATCGCATCGCAGACAAACAGCACCTTCATCGTGCCCGCTCCGCGCCGCGGTCGGCGGCAAAGCCCCTGGCAAAGGCGGCCAGGGCTGCGTCCAGCGAATGGCGGTCGGCCAATCCATATGCCACCAGCCTGGCGTCGGAAAACCGCTGGCGCGGATCGCACAGCGAGCGGCCCAGCATGCGCAAGGCGAAGCGCAGCAGCCACGTCGGCGCGGCCGGTGTGTTACCCGCGAGCGGCTTGCCGAGCAGCTGTCCGAGACGGGAGTCGATGGCCTGGTAGCGATTGAGCGGATCGTCATCCGCGCTGACCACAAAGGTCGCACCGGCGAGCGGCCGTGGATCGCCTGCCAGCATCCTCAGCGCCGCGACGACGCGCTCGACCGGGACGAGATGCATCTGCCTGTGGCCATGAATGACGCGCAGCGCGTGCCGTTTCCACGCCGGACCGTGCGCGATCAGCGACGCAAGCTTGCGCAGATTGGCCGAGCCTTCGCCGACGATCGCGGTCGGCCGGATGATTCCCAGATCCACCGCCGGGCCGAGACGCTCGGCTAGCAGCCGCTCGGCCAGCCCCTTGCGACGCTCGTATTCGGTGCGCGGCCGGCATAGGGTGTGCTCGTCGATCCGCAAGGCATTGCAGCGCCCGACGACGACGGCGGTGCTGACATGCAGCACGCGGGAGACTCCTGCCTGTCGCGCCGCTTCGGCAAGGTGGCGGATCGCGTCCGCGTGGGCGCCCTCGTCCGGCGCGTCGGCCGGATTGACCAGATTGATCAGCACGGCGGCACCATGGACAAAGCCGCGCAGGCTCGCCGCATCCCGCAGGTCGCCGCGAAATTGCGTGTGGCCGTCGTGCGGACCGCCCCGGCTCAATGTGCGCAGCACCGTGCCGGACTCGCCCTGCAGCGCGCGCACCAGATGGCGGCCGAGAAAGCCGCTGGCGCCCGTCACGCACACCACCCGCGGCTCATGCATGTTGCGCCACCGTCCGCGGCTCGCCGCGGCCGATATGGCCGAGCAGCCAGAAGCCGATCAGCGACAGCCCGGTCAGCACGGCGAATACCAGGGCCAGATACGGAAAACTCATCTGGCACACCGCATTGGCCAGCAGCAGGCCGACCCATGCAGTCAGCAGACGGCTGCCGGTCGCACGCAACGCCAGGCCGTCGAGCCAGCAGATCAGCGCGCAGACCGCGAACATGCCGAGACAGACCACCAGCAGCGAGCCGCTGTAGTACAGCACGGTCGCGAAGCCCGGCAGCGTCAGATAGGTGAAGTCCGGCTGATAGGCGTAGACCGAATGCGCGAGGCGCTGGAAAACCGCATGGACGCCGCGCGCCGGGTCTTCGGTCAGACCCTCGCGCAACAGCGGCAGGCCGAGCCGGTCGCTGGACGCCACGGCCATCATGCCTTCCATGCCGATCCAGCGGTCGATCGTCAGCAGCATGACCTGGCGCAGCATATTGCTCGGCGTCATCTGCAGCCGCTGTTGCGCAACTGGGGCAACGGCGATGGCGGGCGCCGAGCCGCCCGTTGAAGCGGCGCTTGCCGATGCGGGCAGTACATACTGCGTAGCCGCTGCCGGAGCCGGCGATGCATTGACCGCCGGCGCGGAGATCGCGTTGGCCGGCGCGTTGGCCGGCGCGTTGGAAGTCGCGTCGGGTGCCGCGCCGGCGTCGATGGCAGGCTGCGCGGGCGACGTCGCGGCGGCAGGCGCGTTCGGATCGGCCACCTTGTACAACGTCAGCCGGATCGCCGAGACCGCCACCAGGCTCGCGGCGAACGCGGCGGCCATCACCGGCAGCCATTTCCACCCGCCCTCGCGCCACCAGCGCGAGGGCGCGATCCGGCCGTGAGCGAGGCTGGCCATCGCCAACGCGCCGAATACGAACAGTGCGCTGGCCCGGCTGGACATCGATGCCGACATCACGACCCCCAGCACGCTCAGTGCGATCACGAGCGGCCACAAGCGATTGGAGCGACGCTGCTGTTCCCAGTCGGCCAGCAGCATCACCAGCGCGGCGATGCCGCAATACGCGGTCCAGGCAAAGATCGCATTGAGCTTGAACGGCAGCACGATGCGCGCGTTGACGCCTGTCACGAAGAACGCGTAGTGATAGTTGGCCAGGTAGAACAGCCCCACCGCCACCGTCAGGCCGGCCCAGGTCCACCCCGGCGCGCGCCGGTACCAGGCCGGCACGGCCAGGCTCGGCATGGACAGCGGCAGCACCGCCTGCCCGGCCCGGTGGCGCAGCCAGCCGAGCTGCACCGCACGGAACAGCGCGACGCCGACCGCCGCCGCCGTCGCCGCCGCCAGCGCGCGGTCCCACTGTTCGGGGCGCTGGGCGAAGTCGCCAATCGGCTCGATATAGGGATAGCGGAACCACTGGTGCGCGACGAACTTCGCCCAGAAGCCGAGGAACAGGAAGATCGCCAGGAAGCTGTAGGCGTCGACGCGCGGCCGACGCGGCAGCAGCGCGAGCATCGCCGCGAACGCCAGGTGAAACGCGGTCAGTACCCATGGACTGCCGGGGTGACCGACATAGGTACCCGCGGCGACCGCGAGCCAGAGGAGAACCAGCGCGCGCCCACCCCACCGAAGCGCCGGGCGCGATTGTCCGGTCCGATCCGTTGCCGTCATGCCCGCCGCCTTCATGCCCTCACCTGCTGTCCTCGGCGCGCACGCCAATAATGTAGTGCCCTGCCAAGCAAGCCGTTCGTCAGCAGCCGCCACGTCCGCGCGCGCAGCAGCACGCCAGGGTGCGCCGCCAGCGCCCGCATTCCGCAGCCCAGCGCCTGACCGAAGCGCCAGGCGCGCAGATGGCCGCGGCTCATCAGGATCGCGGCGTTGGCCTGCGCCTGCCGCCGCGCCGCCCGATACGCCGGCGGAACATCGTCGCGGGCAAAAAAGCCGGCAATCACCCTGCCATGCTCGCCAACGCGAGCGGCATCGGCGAGCGCAAATGTCTGCGATTGTTCGTGGACACGGAAGCTGGCCAGCCGCTGGGCAACATGGACGCCCTCGCCGCACAGCCCGATCCGCAGCAGAAACTCGTAGTCGGGAATTTGCCGCAGCGATGGGTCCCAGCCGCCGACACGCGCAAAGGCCTCCCGGCGGAACAGCATGCCGGGGCCGGGCGGACAGACCCCTTCGAGCAGCACCGCGGCATAGTCGAAGTCCGGCGCGCTGACCTCGCGGAATCGCCGCGAATCGGCGTCGATCAGCCAATAGTCGGGATAGGCCAGCACCGCCTGCGGCCGCGATTCGAGCGCCTGCACCACCTGTGCGACGGCGTCGGGCTCGAGCGTGTCATCCGCGCTGAGGTAGCCGAGCACGGTGCCCGAGGCCAGCGCCCAGCCACGATTGAGCGTGGCGGCCTGGCCCTGGTTCGGCTGCGTGAACACACGGCAGCGGCCGGCATGGCGCTGGATCCGCGCCCACGAATCGTCGGTGGAGCCGTCATCGATGACGATGATTTCGAGGTCCGGATAGCGCTGCGCCAGCAGCGAGTCCAGCGTCTCGGCGATATAGCGTCCGGCGTTGTACACCGGCACGACCAGGCTCACGCGCGGCGGCGTCATCGCAATTGCCTCAGCGTCGCGAGCGGTTGCAGCAACCCACGCCAGCTGGCATGCGTCCACAGGCCGCGCGTCTGCCGCACCCGCAGCCACATCGCCAGGCTCTGCAGCGCGAGGCCGATGGCCGAGGCCCAGGCCACGCCCAGCGCGCCGTGGCTGCGAACCGCGGCAAGGCCCAGCCCGATCGTCAATGCACCGGCGGCGATCGTGATCCACATCATGTCCCGCTGCCGTCCCGTCATCATCAGCGTGTAAGCGGCCGAGCCGCACAGGACATTGACGAGCTGGCCCAGCGACAGCACCAGCATCAGCGGCGCCGCGGCCCGATAGGCATCGCCGAACAGCAGGCTCAGCAGCGGCTCCCCGCAGCCCGCGAAGACCAGCACCGCCAGCGCGGCGGGCAGCGCGGCCAGCGAGGCGACATCACGCAACAGGCGCTGCAACTCGGCATGGCGCGCCAGCGCATGGCGAGCCGAAATCACCGGCATCAGCGCGGCATTGAGCACCGTCAGCGGCAAGGTCAGCAGCACGGTCATCCGAACGGCGGTGCCATACAGCGCGACGCCGGCGCTGTCGCCGGCGCCCTGCAGGATCCAGACATCGGCCTGCAGCAGGACCAGCAGGGTCAACTGTGTCACCCACAGCGGAGCGCTGGTCTGCCACAACCGCCGGGCATCGCGTTCGATGGACGTTCCCAAGGGCTCGCGGGCGCGCCACAGGCAGACCGCGGCAACGGTTGCGCCGGCGAGCGTGGCCGCGGCGATGGCGACCACGACCGTGTCAAGCGAAGCCGGCACCAACCAGCCGAATGCGGTCAGCAGCAATACCGACAGCACGGCGCTTGCCGCGCCGGAGAACAGCGAGGCGAGAAACAGGTTCTGCAGGCCGCGAAAGATCTCTGCCAGCAAGGTCTGCAAGGCGCTCGCGGCGATCCACAGCCATAGCGCGATCCACGGCAGGCGGCCGTCGTAGGCCAGCCAATCGACCAGCAGCAGCCGTATCGGCGGCACGGCCATGACGATGGCGGTCAGGACCGCCGCCGCCGCGACGAACCGGATCGACAGATCGATCACGCCCAGCGTGCGTGCCGGACGCCGCTGCGCCTCGGCTTCCGCAATCAGCCTGACGACGCTGAAATTGAGTCCACCGCCCAGCACGACCGCGGCGACCGAAACCACGCTGAGCAACAGGAAATAGCGCCCGGCATCGGGCTGGGATAATTGCCGGGTAATCAGCATCGCCACAATCAGGCCGGAGAATGCGGCCAGGGCGCGAAACCCGAACGACCAGATACTGCCCAGGACAATGCCGCTGGCGGCGGAATCGTCCGATGAGCAGGATTGGGGCTGGGGCGCGGGCATGGCTTCGCATCATACCGAAAACCCTTTGCCGGACTAATAACCCGAACGCGGCAAATTCGAAACGAAGCGAAGAAAAATTGCCCGAATCAGGGAAAACCCGCGGTGATGCCGCGGAGTTCATTTGCGGATCGCCGTGTTTTTATGCCGGGCGGGGTTCGATAATGTCTTGCAGACAAAGCCACCGATGCTTGCGCTCCGCCCAATGCAGCAATTGCGGCGGCGGGAAATCCCGATCCTCCAGGCATCCCGCCGATACCGAAATGGCGTCCTTCAATGCCTCCGCCCGCATCAGCACCACCGATCCGCACGTGGTGCAGAATTCCTGTTCCAGCCATTGTCCCGATGTCCCGGTACGGCGCCACGTCCGGGTTTCGCCTTTTCGGCTGACAATCGCCGATTCGGCATAGATGGCCCGGTAGGAAAAAGCCGAGCCGGTGCAGCGCTGGCACTCCAGGCAACTGCATGCGTAGACGCGGCGCGGTTCGCCGGCGAGCACCAGTTCGACGCCACGGCACGAACACGCCGCGGTTCGCTTGCGATCTTCAGCCCGCATTGCCGCACTCCGCAATGTCATGCCGAAACCAATGGCACGGGTTCACTAAAATGGCAACGACGGCTGCGCCCATCGGGCCAGCACCGCGCGGCTGAGAATTCGATGTCATGCAACAGTTCTCCGGCGGTCGCAGATCGAGATTGCGGCCGCCTGATGAGTTGTGGAAGGGAGAATCGATGATATCGATTCGCCTTTGCCCGTGGAAGAACGCACCTTGAGGTAAGTACCCCGATTCCGGGGATGGAGTTTTTGCAATGAGGAACAAGGAACCGGACAGCTGCGGCTTTGCCTCTGCGCTGCAGGCAATCGGCGGCAAATGGAAAACATCGGTGCTTTGGGAATTGCATCTGCGCCCGCATCGATTCGCGGAATTGCGCCGGCTATTGCCAGGCGTCAGCGAAAAAGTCCTGGCGCAGCAATTGCGGCAGATGGAGATGGACGGACTGATCCATCGCCATGATTACGACGAGGTGCCGCCGCGCGTCGAGTATTCGATCACGCCGCTGGGCCTGAGCCTCAATGATGCGGTAACGGCGATGTCCGCCTGGGGCAAACGGCACGAGGCCTGGAAGGCCGCGCAGCAGGCAGCGGCCTGAGCCAACGGAGGCCTGAGCGGAATGGAGCGAAACGCAGCGATGTCCATGGTGCAGAAGACCGCAACGCGCTTCGAGGTCGATGGCGTCGATTGCATCGGCTATGTCTATCGCCGCGCGCCGCGCGAGCCGTTGCCCGCCTGCATCGTGATGGCGCACGGCTTTGGCGGAACGCAACAGGGCTCGCTGGCCAGCACCGCGGAAGACTTTGCCGGCGCCGGCTTTGTCGTGCTGACCTTCGACTACCGCTATTTCGGCGAGAGCGCCGGCACGCCGCGTCAATTGATCTCGATCGCCGCGCAGAAGGCGGACTGGCATGCGGCGATCCGGCATGCGCGCACGCTGGCGGGCGTCGATCCCGAACGAATCGCGTTGTGGGGCAGCTCGCTGAGCGGCGGCCATGTGGTCGAGGTAGCAGCCGAAGATTCGCGGATCGCCGCGGTGGTCGCGCAGGTGCCGTTCAACGGCTTTCCGCGCAAGGTCGAAGGCAGGACCTCGGCCGAGACCCGGCAATTGCTGCGGGCCATGCTGAAGGACTGGTGGCATGGCCGAACCGGCCGGCCGCCGCACTACGTCCCGGCGGTCGCGCCGCGGGGCCAGCTTGCGGTGATGGCCTTCGACGAGGCGAACGCGGTGATCCGCTCGATGCGCAACGACAGCTGGCGCAACGAGATCACGCCGCGCGTGCTGCTCGACATGATGCTGTGGTACCGGCCGGGGCGCCGCGCGCACCGCGTCAACGCGCCGTTGCTGGTCTGTCTGGCCGAGCGCGATGCGCAAACGCCCTCGCACCTCGGCCGCCGGATCGCGGATCGGGCACCGCTCGGCGAATTGCGGCGCTATCCCTGTGCGCATTTCGATTTCTACAAGGAGGCGGTCCGCCGCCTCGTTGTCGCGGATCAGATCGCCTTCTTGCGTACCCATCTTGCCTGGCCAGAAAGGCAAGCAGCATTCGCCTGAACGCGGCGCCACACTGCGCTCGCGGCATCCCGTCCGGCACATCCGGCCTTGTCGCGCCGTCGGCCCCGTTCCCGTCCTCGACATTCGCCGCCGCAGCTTCTACTGTCCAGCAAGACAGGAGCGCTGCGCGCGCATCGGCCTGCCCGAATAACACGAAGGGGAACCCGCCATGACGACCTTGCATTCGCGCCGCTCGTTTCTCGTCGCCACGTTGGGGTCCGCCCTCGCCGCCTGCGGTGGCGACGACGACGATCCCCCGCCACCCTCGGGTCCGCCGTCGCCGGTGCCGGAGGCCCGGATCACCGAGGCCATCGCCAGCCTCGACAAGCTGGTGACCGACCAGATGTCGCGCACCGGCGTGCCCGGTGTGGCCACCGCGGTGGCGCGCCGCGATCAAGCCGGCAGTCGAATCGTTTATGCCAGAGGATTCGGCAAGCGGGCCGTCGACGAGACCGCGCCCGTTGACGCCGATACCGTGTTCCAGCTCGCCTCGATGTCGAAATCGATCGGCGCCATGGTCGTCGCGCATCAGGTCGGAATCGGACGCGTACGGTGGGACACGCGGGTGCAATCGCAGTTGCCGTGGTTTGCCTTGTCCGATGCCGAAGTGAATCCGGTGTTGACCGTGGCGGACCTGTACTCGCATCGCTCGGGTCTGCCCGACCATGCCGGGGACCGCCTCGAGGACATGGGGTACGACCGCCGCCAGGTGCTGGAGCGGCTGCGGTTCCTGCCGCTGCATCCGTTTCGCGCGTCGTACCAGTACACCAATTTCGGGCTGACCGCCGCCGCCGAAGCGGTCGCAACCGCAGCGGCGACGGACTGGGCCACGCTATCGGAGCAGACCCTCTATCGACCGCTCGGCATGACGCGAACCAGCTCTCGCCACGCCGATTATGTGGCCCGCGACAATCGGGCGGTCGGCCACGTACGGGAGAACGGCGTGTGGGTACGGGGCCCGGTGCGCGATGCCGATGCGCAATCGCCGGCCGGCGGCGTCAGCGCCTCGGTCAACGATGTCGCGCGCTGGCTGATCATGATGCTCGGCGAGGGCATGTTCGAAGGCAGGCGCATCGTCGACGCTGGTGCGCTGAGGGAAGCGATCGCCCCGCATAATCAGTCGACGCCGCCGGCAGGCGGACGTCCGGCCGGCTTCTACGGCTATGGCTTCAATGTCGGCACCAATCCCGCTGGCCGCCCGATGTACAACCACTCGGGCGCGTTCGCGCTCGGCGCCGCCACGGCCTTTCTCGCGGTGCCATCGCTCGGCCTGGCGATCGTCACGCTGACCAACGGCTATCCGATCGGCGTGCCCGAGACGATCAACAACCAGTTCTTCGATCTGGTCGATCACGGCGCGATCCAGCAGGACTGGGCCACGATCATCGAGGAGGCGCTG
>NZ_AMPR02000428.1:0-22425 GCF_000307735.3 Cupriavidus sp. HPC(L)
GGCTGGAGCAGCGCGTGCTGCAACTGCTGATGCGCTATCCGGCGCTGTCGGCGCGGCTCGACGACGATGCGCGCGCGCTGCTTCTCGATGCCGAGGCCGGCGGCTCCGAAGTGCTGGCCCATCTGGTCGGCAGCTGCGACGCCTTGCAGGGCGACGTCAACTTCGCCGCCTTCAGCGAGCAGCTGGCGCAGTCGCCGTTCGCCGACGTCTATGCCAATGTGCGCGCCGGCGTGCTGCGCGAGGACATCGACGAGGAGCCGGCGACGCTGGAATTCGACGCGGCGATCGCCAAGCTGCTGGTCGAGCCGCTGCAGCGGGAGTTGGCGCAGTTGCAGTCCGCGGTCGAGAACGGCACCGCGGACGAGGCGGGCAAGACGCGCATGCGCTGGTTGATCGCGGAGATCCACCGGCGCAAGCGCCTTGGTTGAAAAACGGAATTCGGCCGCCATACCGGAAACAGGTACGCGGCCAGGTGGCAGAAGGACAGCATAAACAAGGCAAAGTCCGTTGGTTTTGGGCTTAAGCCTTGATTTTTCAGGTGAAAACCTCACCTGTCAGGAAGGCCGGCTAGTGGCGACGTGCTACAATAGCCGGTTTGGATTGCGAAATCTTTCTCTCCAGTTCTGGTGAAAGTGAGCGTGCCAATGGCAAAGGCCAAAGCAACCGAAAAGGTTTCCACTAAGGCTCCCCGAGCGGGGAGCGGCAAGGCGTCGATGCAAGCCGCGGCGGAAAAGCCCGTCACGCGATCTGCGACGCAAGCCAGGTCTGCGCCAGCCAAGTCAGCGCGTCCCGCCAAGGCGGCCGCAACGACGACACCCACCAGAACCCGCGCATCCGAGAAACAGCCCTCGACTTCGGCACGCGAGAGCGGCAAGAACGCCAATGCAAGCGCGAGCGCAAGCGCGCATACGGCAACAGCGGGCGGCAAACGTGCCGCGTCCGAACCTGTTAAAGGCAAGAGTATCCCCGTGGCGAAACAGCAGAACACCGAAGTCGAGAGCAAGCGAACGGCAGCCGCCGGCGCCAAGACCGCCAGCGCCAAGTCCGGCGCCACCGCGGCGGCGTCCAAGGCGCGCGCCGCCACCTCCGCACCCGTAGCATCCCAGCGTCCCGCTGCGGCCGTCGCGCCGGAGCCGAAGAAGCGCGGCCGCAAGCCCAAGGCCGAGATGCTGCAAGACGACAGCCATACTGACGACGTGAACGACGAGCTTTACGAAGACGACACGCGTGCCGCCGCGCCGGCGGCCGCCCCGAAGACCGAGAAGCAGAAGGCCAAGGACCGCAAGGCCAAGGAAAAGGCGCTGCTCAAGGAGTTCGCCTCGGCCCAGCAGGGCACCGAGGAAGAGCTCGAGGCGCGCCGCCAGAAGCTCAAGGCGCTGATCAAGCTGGGCAAGTCGCGCGGCTACCTGACCTACGCCGAGATCAACGATCACCTGCCGGACGACATGGTCGATTCGGAAACGATCGACACCCTGGTCGCGACGCTGAACGACATCGGCATCGCCGTCTACGAGCAGGCGCCGGACGCCGAGACGCTGCTGCTCAACGACAATGCCCCGTCCGCCACCAGCGAGGAAGAGGCCGAGGAAGAGGCCGAAGCCGCGCTGTCGACGGTCGACTCCGAATTTGGCCGCACCACCGACCCGGTCCGCATGTACATGCGCGAGATGGGTACCGTCGAGCTGCTGACCCGCGAAGGCGAAATCGAGATCGCCAAGCGGATCGAGGCCGGCCTGAAGGACATGGTGATGGCGATCTCGGCCTGCCCGGTCACGATCTCCGAAATCCTGGCGCACGCCGAGCGCGTGGCCAATGACGAGATCAAGATCGACGAGTTCGTCGACGGCTTGATCGATCCGAACGCCGAGGAAGCGGTCGAGGAAGTCGGCGTGACGCCGGCGGCCGCCGCTGCCTCGGACGACGAGGAACTGGAATCGGACGACGAGGAAGCCGACGAGGAAGACGATGACGACGCCGCCGGCGGCGGTGCCTCGGCACGCCAGCTGGAAGAGCTCAAGGTTGCCGCGCTGGAAAAATTCCGCGTGATCGCCGACCAGTTCGACAAGATGCGCCGCGCCTTCGAGAAGGAAGGCTACAAGTCCAAGCCTTACATCAAGGCGCAGGAAGCGATCCAGAACGAGCTGATGGGCATCCGCTTCACCGCCCGCAACGTCGAGCGCCTGTGCGACACGCTGCGCGGCCAGGTCGACGAAGTGCGCAAGCTCGAGCGCGCGATCCTGAACATCGTGGTCGACAAGTGCGGCATGCCGCGCGCCGACTTCGTGGCCCGCTTCCCGGGCAACGAGACCAATCTGGACTGGATCCACACGGTCGTCGCCGACAACAAGCCGTACAGCACGATCGTGGAGCGCAACGTGCCGGCCGTGCACGAGCTGCAGCAGAAGCTGATCGACCTGCAGGCGCGCGTGGTGCTGCCGCTGAAGGAACTGAAGGAAGTCAACCGCAAGATGTCCGAGGGCGAGAAGCGTGCCCGCGAGGCCAAGCGCGAGATGACCGAGGCCAACCTGCGTCTGGTGATCTCGATCGCCAAGAAGTACACCAACCGCGGCCTGCAGTTCCTCGACCTGATCCAGGAAGGCAACATCGGCCTGATGAAGGCGGTGGACAAGTTCGAATATCGCCGCGGCTACAAGTTCTCGACCTACGCGACCTGGTGGATCCGTCAGGCCATCACGCGTTCGATCGCCGATCAGGCGCGCACCATCCGTATCCCGGTGCACATGATCGAAACGATCAACAAGATGAACCGCATCTCGCGCCAGATCCTGCAGGAAACCGGCAACGAGCCGGATCCGGCGACGCTGGCCGAGAAGATGGAGATGCCCGAGGACAAGATCCGCAAGATCATGAAGATCGCCAAGGAGCCGATCTCGATGGAAACGCCGATCGGCGACGACGACGATTCCCATCTGGGCGACTTCATCGAGGACACCAACACGCTGGCGCCCGCCGAGGCCGCGCTGCACGGCTCGATGCGCGACGTGGTCAAGGACGTGCTCGACTCGCTGACGCCGCGCGAAGCCAAGGTGCTGCGCATGCGCTTCGGCATCGAAATGAGCACCGACCACACGCTGGAAGAGGTCGGCAAGCAGTTCGACGTCACCCGTGAACGGATCCGTCAGATCGAGGCCAAGGCACTGCGCAAGCTGCGGCACCCGAGCCGCTCCGACAAGCTGAAGAGCTTCCTGGAAGGCAGCTGAACGCTTCCGGGCCTCTAGCTCATGCCTGGTTAGAGCAGCGGACTCATAATCCGTTGGTGCCGTGTTCGACTCACGGGAGGCCCACCACTGTAGTAAAAAGGGGTTACGTGCGAACGTAACCCCTTTTTGTTTGCGCTTCAGGCCTGCACGAGGACCGCAGCCATGCATCTTGAACCCGTCGAATCGTCCGTCGTGGCCGCGATCGGCTACGACTACCAAGGGCGCAAGCTCTTCGTCGAATTCGTCAGCGGCAATCTCTATCGCTACTTCGGCGTCCCGGCCAGCGTCCATCGCGATTTCATGGATGCCTCGTCGAAGGGCGGGTATTTGAACGACTACATCCTCGGCGCCTACGAGTACGAGCAGATTCGGTAGCCAATCGGCTGGCCAATCCGTTACCAGCGCCGTTGGCAGATTCCACAAGAACAATGCAGACGCAAGCCATCGACACCAAGCCGCTTCCCGCGCGCAATCAGACCCGCCGCCTGTTCCTGCTGACCTGGTGCGCCGGCCTTCCGGGCGTGCTCGCCATGGTCTGGCTCGGCGTGCCCGTGCTGCTGCAGCACCAGCGCCTTCCGGTGCCGATGTGGGCGGTCGGCCTGGCCAGCGGCGTGCAGAGCGCGCTGTTGCTCGCGCTGGCGGCGTTCGTCGGGGCGAGGCTGGCCGGCAAGGTCGGGCTGCGGGCGCCCGCCATCGCGGCGCTCGCGTCGGGTGGGGTGCCGTGGCGCGCGCTGCGTCCGCAGTGCTTGCCGGGCCTGCTCGGCGGCCTGCTTGCGGGCGTGCTGCTGTGGGCCTTGATTGCCATGGCGCCGCAAGCGGCGGCACCGGTCCACAACTTGTCGATGCCGTTGGCCGTGCGGCTGCTTTACGGCGGCGTGACCGAGGAAGTGCTGGTGCGCTGGGGCTTGATGAGCCTGCTGGTGTGGATGCTGTGGCGGGGGCTGCAGCGAGGCGCCGGCACGCCGGGTCCGGTGCTGGTATCGATGGCCATCGCGATCAGCGCGCTGGTGTTCGGGCTCGCGCATCTGCCCGCGGCCGCAGCGCTGGCCGGACCGCTGGCGTGGCCGGTGGTGCTGCATCTGACGGCGGCCAACGCGGCCTTCGGGCTGATCGCCGGCTTGCTGTTCTGGCGCTACGGGCTTGAGGCGGCGATCATCGCCCATGTGGTGGCGCATTTGACGATGGCCGCGATCGTCGGCAGGTGAACCTGCCAATGAGCGGGCCAATGAGCGGCGAAGCCCCATGGTAGACTCGCCGCCGACCACCGGCCGCCCGTGCCGGAGATGCCCGCCTCCTCAACTGTTTCCCGACACCCCACCGTGGCCCCGCCGCAGCACGGCTTCATCCTGACCCGCCATTGGCACGACACGCCGGCCGGCACCGAGATCGAGATCTGGCTGGCCACCGATGACGGCCCGCGGCGCCTGCGTTTGCCGCCGCAGCCGTGCGTCGCCTTTGTCCCCGAGGAGCAGCGCCCGCGCGTCGAGGCGCTGCTCGGCGGCGAGCCGCAGGCCGAAGTGAAGCCGCTGGCGTTGCAGGACTTCAGGTTGCGTCCGGTCGCCGGGGTCTATTGCCGCCACTATCGTCAGCTGTTGCGTATCGAGAAGACGCTGCGGCAGGCCGGCATCGACGTCTACGAGGCCGACATCCGCCCGCCGGAGCGCTATCTGATGGAGCGCTTCATCACCGCGCCGGTACAGTTTTCCGGTCGGCCGGACGCGGACGGCGCGCTGGTCGACGTGCACATCAAGCCGGCCGCCAGCTATCGCCCGCGGCTGCGCTGCGTGTCGCTCGATATCGAGACCAGCATGCAGGGCGATCTCTATTCGATCGCGCTGGAAGGCTGCGGCGACCGCACAGTGCTGATGCTTGGCCCGCCGACCGGCAGCGATGCCGGCACGCAAGATCCCCGCCTCGACCCCCGCCTCGACCCCGGCGTCGATTTCCACCTCGAATACTGCGACAGCCCCGCCGACATGCTGCACCGGCTGATCGAATGGTTCGACCGGCATGACCCCGACGCGATCATCGGCTGGAACCTGGTGCAGTTCGACCTGCGCGTGCTGCGCCAGCATGCCGAGCAGTTGAAGGTGCCGCTGCGCCTGGGCCGCGGCGGCGCGCCACTCGAATGGCGGCAGCACGGCACGCGCGAGCACTATTACTTCGCCGCGCTGCCGGGCCGGCTGATCATCGACGGAATCGAGGCGATGCGGTCGGCGACCTGGAGCTTCGCCTCGTTCAGCCTGGAGTTCGTCGCGCGCTCGCTGCTGGGCGAGGGCAAGGACATCGACGATCCCTACGACCGGATGGACGCGATCGACCGCATGTTCGCGACCGACAAGCCGGCGCTGGCGCGCTACAACCTGAAGGACTGCGAGCTGGTCACGCGCATCTTCGAAAAGGCCGAGCTGCTCCAGTTCCTGCTGGACCGCGCCACCGTCACCGGCCTGGAGGCCGATCGCAGCGGCGGCTCGGTGGCCGCCTTCACGCATCTGTACCTGCCGCGCATGCACCGGCTCGGCTATGTGGCGCCGAACCTTGGCGACCAGCCGGAGCAGGCCAGCCCCGGCGGCTTCGTGATGGACTCGCGCCCCGGGCTGTACGACTCGGTGCTGGTGCTCGACTACAAGAGCCTGTATCCGTCGATCATCCGTACCTTCCTGATCGATCCGGTGGGGCTGGTCGAGGGCATGCACAGCGACGACCCGGCGGCCACGGTGCCCGGCTTTCGCGGCGCGCGCTTCTCGCGAGACAGCCACGCGCTGCCGGCCATCGTCGCCGAGATCTGGCAGGGCCGCGACGCCGCCAAGCGCGACGGCAACAAGCCGCTGTCGCAGGCGCTGAAGATCATCATGAACGCGTTCTACGGCGTGCTGGGTTCGACGGGCTGCCGTTTCTTCGACGCGCGGCTGGCGTCGTCGATCACGATGCGCGGCCACGAGATCATGCGCAGGACGCGCGAGCTGGTCGAGGGGCGCGGCTATACCGTGATCTACGGCGATACCGATTCGACCTTCGTCGCGCTCGGCCGCCGTCATGCCGACGACGAGGCGGACCGCATCGGGCGCGAACTGGTCGCGCACATCAACGGCTGGTGGCGCGAGCATCTGCGTCGGCATTACGGTCTCGACAGCGCGCTGGAGATCCAGTACGAGACCCACTACCGGCGCTTCCTGATGCCGACGGTGCGCGGCGCCGAGGACGGCAGCAAGAAGCGCTATGCGGGCCTGGTACGCGGTGCCGACGGCAGCGAGCAGATGGTGTTCAAGGGGCTGGAGGCGGTGCGCACCGACTGGTCGCCGCTGGCGCAGGCGTTCCAGCAGGAGCTGTATCGGCGTGTGTTCCAGGGCGAGCCGTATGCGGACTACGTCCGCGATTACGTCGCCAGGCTGCTGCGCGGCGAGCTCGATGCGCTGCTGGTCTATCGCAAGCGCCTGCGCCGGCAGCTGGACGACTACCAGCGCAATGTGCCGCCGCATGTGCGCGCGGCGCGCGTCGCCGACGACTTCAACCGTGAGCGGGGCCGGCCGCTGCAATACCGGCAGGGCGCGTGGATCCAGTACGTGATCACCATGGCGGGGCCGGAACCGCTGGAAGTGCGGCGGGCCCCGATCGACTACGACCACTATCTGACCCGGCAGTTGCAGCCGGTCGCCGACGCGATCCTGCCCTTTGTCGGCGACGCCTTCGACAACGTGGTCAGCCGGCAGTTGGGGCTGTTCTAACTGTTCCAGCCGCCGGCGCGGCGTCGCGTCGGTTCAGTCGTTCAGTCGTTCAGTTCGCCGCCACCGGCGCGATCGACTCGTGCGGCGTGGCGGTGCGCTGCGCGGCCTTGTGGACCATCGTGTAGGCGTAGTCGATGCCCATGCCGTAGGCGCCCGAATGCTGCTGCGCCATGCCGATCACCGCGTCGTAGGTGCCGCGGCGCGCCCAGTCGCGTTGCCATTCCAGTGCGACCTGCTGCCAGGTCACCGGCACCACGCCGGCCTGGATCATCCGCTGCATCGCGTAATCATGCGCGTCCTTCGAGGTGCCGCCCGATGCGTCCGCCACCATGTAGATCTCGTAGTCGCCTTCCAGCATCGCACTCAGCGCAAACGTGGTGTTGCAGACCTCGGTCCACAGCCCGGCCACGACCACCTTCCTGCGGCCGTTGGCGGCCAGCGCGTCGCGCACCTTCTGGTCGTCCCACGAGTTCATCGAGGTCCGCTCGAGCGTCTTCTGGTTCGGGAACACATCGAGCAGTTCCGGATAGGTGTAGCCCGAGAACGATTCGCTCTCGACCGTGGTGATGACGGTCGGAATCTCGAAGATCTTCGCGGCCTTGGCCAGGCCCACCACATTGTTCTTCATCAGCTGGCGGTCCATCGACTGCACGCCGAAGGCCATCTGCGGCTGGTGGTCGATGATGATCAGCTGGCTGTTTTGCGGGGTCAGGACTTCGAGCTTCGGGTTCGACATGGTGGTTCCTTTGGTCAGTTTTTGTGAAATTCGTTGAATCCGTCGCGGCGCGCTTCGTTTCGGTGTCGTGCTGCGATGGGGTGAACTATACGGACCAAGGAAACCGCAGAGCCGGCCGGTTTGAGAAGAAGTTGTTCAGTATATTTGAATTGAGATCGGCGGCGCTTTCAGCCCGTGGCAACGCCGCCGTCGTGAACTGTGCCGGCCGCGCCGTCGCGCAGCGTCGCACCCGGCCATTTCCCTTCGCGCACCAGCGTGCGCGCGACATCGGTCAGCACCACGCGCGCGGCCAGCGCGGCGGGCGACAGTTCGTCGTCGTTCAGGCTGACCAGCAGGTTCGGCCGGACCGCGCGCTCGTCGAGCAGCGGCACGCTGGCCAGCCGGTCGCTGTGGGTGCGCGCCAGCGCCGCGCCGGGCTGGATCGTCGCGGCGAGGCCGCCCTGCACGGCGTCCATCAGCACCGCCAGCCCGTCGACCTCGGCGACGATGCGCGGCTGTGCCTTGGCGTCATGGAAGCAGCTGGTCACCAGCGCGCGCAGTCCATGCGTGCCGCTCGGCAGCACCAGCGGCAGGCCGGCCAGCGAGGCCATCGCCACGCCTTCGCCGTCGGGCATGCCGGCGAGCGAGCGTACGCCGATCACGAACAGCCGTTCGTCGAGCAGCGGCTGCACGGTCCAGCGCTGCGCGGGTTCGTCGTTGAACAGCATCGCCAGATCGATCTGGCGCGCGTTCAGCATCGCGGCCAGATAGCCCGACAGGCTTTCCACCATGCGCAGCCGCACGTCGGAGTAGCGCTCGGCCATCGCGCGCATGAAGGGCAGGCCGAGCACGCTGGCGGTGGTAGGGGCGAGCCCGACGCTGACATGGCCAGACAGGCGCGCATGCCGCGCGGCCTCCGCGGCGTCGTCGATATGCCGCAGCGCCAGTTGCGCCTGGCGCCAGAAGGCGAGGCCGGCATCGGTGGGCAGCACGCCGCTGGAGGTCCGCTGCAGCAGCCGCGTCGACAGCTCGCTCTCGAGCCGGCTGATCTGCTGGCTCAGCGCCGAGGTGACGACGCCCAGTTCGAGCGCCGCCTTGCCCATGCTGCCGTGCTGCACCACGGAGACGAAGTAGCGCAGTTGTCTGAGTTCCATGCCGGATCCGCCGTGGTGCTGTTCAAAGGCCGAATGGTAGCGAAGATGCCGATCAACCCTACAGGCGGGTGATGTGCGCGGGCCAAACCTTGAGCAAGATAGCGGCCGTGGGCCCGAATGCATGTCGGCCCCGCTACCACTGTGCCCCGCAGCTCCCCGGCTTGCGGGGCTTTTTTTGTGTTGAGCCCGAAGCCGGCCGGTGGGCATTGCGCGTCAGCGGGCGCGCAGCACCGCCTCGATCGCCGCGGCCGCCTCGCGCAGCGGCGACAGATAGCGCTCGACCAGCGTGCCGGCATTGCGGCTGCCGAGCACCATGCTGAAGCCCAGGCCGGCGACCACCTTGCCGGTCTGGTCGTGCAGCGGCACCGAGATGCCGGCGAAGCCGTCGACCAGCTCGCTGACCAGCACGCAATGGCCGTCCTCGCGCACCTGCGCCAGCGTGGCGCGCAGCGCCTCGCGCGAATCGATCGTGAACGGCGTCAGCTTGCGCAGCTCGGCGTGCGCCAGGTAGCGCTCCAGCGCTTCGTCGTCGAGTCCCGCCAGCAGCACGCGCCCCAGCGAATGCGCGTACGCCGGCATGCGCCGGCCGATCGCCATGTCCACGCGCAGGATCTGGCGCGGCTCCTCGCGCGCGACCAGCACCACGGCGTCGTCGTCCAGCATGCCGACCGAACACGTCTCGCCGCAGCGGCTCGCCAGCGCGCGCAAATGCGGCTGGGCCAGCCGCGGCAGGCTCATCGACGCGAAGTAGGCGTAGCCAAGCTCCATCACGCGCGGCGTCAGGGAGAACTGCCGGCCGTTCTGCGCCAGATAGCCGTTGTGGTGCAGCGTCAACAGCAGCCGGCGCGCCGCTGCCCGCGTGACATCGAGCCGATCCGCGACGTCCTGCATCGTCAGGCTCTCGACGCCGCTGGCGAACAGCCGCAGCAGCGCCAGCCCCTTGTTCAGGGAGTCGAGCAACTCATCCTTCTTCTGCGTCGGCGCCTCGGCTTCGGGCATGGCGTGGGTCCTGGAGGAAGCGTTGAAGTGACGTGGAATATACGTCGCGGTGGTTGCGGCGATTTTAGTGCCGACTTCGGACTTGCGCGACTCGGCAGGTCGTCCGTATGATACGGCGTTCCGCGAACAAATGTTCGCAAAAACGCAACCCCGATTTTTGCACCCGATTTTTACGCCCGCTTTTTACGCCAACAAGCGCGCTCCGATGCCGGGCGCCGGCGGCGACAGCGGCACCCGCATCGGCGGACGTGCCGCAGCATCAGGAGACAGCATGAAGGTGATCACAGCGGACCAGGCGGCGGCGCTGGTACAGGACCGATGGACGGTGGCGAGCGCCGGCTTCGTCGGGGCCGGCCATGCCGAGGCGGTGACCGAGGCGCTCGAGCGCCGTTTCCTGCAGAGCGGCCTGCCGCGCGACCTGACGCTGGTCTATTCGGCCGGGCAGGGCGACCGCGGCGCACGCGGCGTCAATCACTTCGGCAATGCGGGCATGACCGCCTCGATCGTCGGCGGCCACTGGCGCTCGGCGACCCGGCTCGCCGACCTGGCGATGGCCGAGCAGTGCGAGGGCTACAACCTGCCGCAGGGCGTGCTGACGCACCTGTACCGCGCGATCGCCGGCGGCAAGCCCGGCGTGATGACCAAGATCGGCCTGCACACCTTCGTCGATCCGCGCAGCGAGCGCGATCCGCGCTACCACGGCGGCGCGGTCAACCGGCGCGCCCGCGAGGCGATCGCCGCGGGCCGCGCCAATTGGGTCGAGGCGGTGTCCTTCCGCGGCGACGACTATCTGTTCTATCCGAGCTTCCCGATCCATTGCGCGCTGATCCGTTGTACCGCGGCGGATCCGCGCGGCAACCTGAGCACGCATCGCGAAGCCTTCCACCACGAGCTGCTGGCGATGGCACAGGCCGCGCACAACTCCGGCGGCATCGTGATCGCGCAGGTCGAGCAGCTGGTCGACCATCACGACAACCTGCAGGCCATCCATGTGCCGGGCATCCTGGTCGACTACGTGGTGGTCAGCGAGGACCCGGCCCATCATCAGATGACGTTCGCCGAGCGCTTCAACCCAGCCTACGTGACGCCGTGGCGCGGCGAGTCGGTGGCGAAGAACGCGGCGAAGGATGCAGCGCCGGCCCGTGTCGACGCCGATGCGCGCGTGGTGCCCGATGCCGACCCGGCGCCCGCGGTGCTCGACGCCCGCACCATCGCGCAGCGCCGCGCGGTGCTGGAGCTCGCCAGGCGCCGGCCGCGCGTCGTCAATCTGGGCGTCGGCATGCCGGCCGCGGTCGGCATGCTGGCCGAACAGGCGGGGCTGGACGGCTTCACGCTGACGGTCGAGGCCGGCCCGATCGGCGGCACGCCGGCCGACGGCTTGAGCTTCGGCGCGTCGGCCTATCCCGAGGCGGTGATCGACCAGCCGTCGCAATTCGATTTCTACGAGGGCGGCGGCATCGATCTGGCCATCCTCGGCCTGGCCGAACTCGACGGCCACGGCAACGTCAACGTCAGCAAGTTCGGCGAGGGCGCGCAGGCGCTGATCGCCGGCGTCGGCGGCTTCATCAACATCACGCAGAGCGCCAAGGCCGTGGTCTTCATCGGCACGCTGACGGCCGGCGGACTCGAGGTCCGCGCCGAGGGCGGCCAGTTGCAGATCGCGCGCGAGGGCCGCGTCAGGAAGATCGTGCCCGAGGTCTCGCACCTGAGCTTCAACGGGCCATACGTGGCCTCGCTGGGCGTGCCGGTGCTGTACATCACCGAGCGCGCGGTGTTCGAGATGCGTGCCGACGCCAACGGGGAAGCCCGCCTGACGCTGATCGAGATCGCACCCGGCGTGGACCTGCAGCGCGATGTGCTGGCGCAATGCGCGACGCCGATCGCGGTCGCGCCGGATCTGCGCCCGATGGACGCCTGCCTGTTCCGGCCGGGACCGTTTTCGATCGCCACGGCGGGCTGAAGCGCAATAACGCGTGCCAACGGGGCGCCAACGCGCCATGGACTCAGAGACCGATTCGCGGGGCGGAGCATCGACCGCCCTTCCTCCACGACAACGACAAGGCCGGACCACCGGCCACGCTGTACACCAAGGAGACCAACCACGCCTTGTTTCGACTGGAAATGACGGGATCGATTTGCGCTCCAGGGGCCCGCGGGCTGCCCTGCGAGTTGCCAAGCGTTACCTGTGTCGCCGGCGCGCCCGACGCGGATCGCGCCGATTTCGGATGACGTTTCTCTTGTTGCCATGCAGAACACAAGCCGCCGTACCTTCGCGCGCCGCCTCGGCGCCGCCATGCTGACCGTTTCGCTGCCGCTGTGCGCCACCCAGGCGTTCGCCGACAGCTATCCCGCCAAGCCGATCCGGCTGGTGGTGCCGTTCCCGCCGGGCGGCCCGACCGATACCGCCGCCCGCATCATCGGCCAGAAGCTCAGCGATTCGCTGAAGCAGCCGGTCGTGGTCGACAACCGCCCCGGCGCCTCGGGCACCATCGGCGCCGAGACCGTGGCCAAGAGCCCGGCGGATGGCTATACGCTGCTGGTGCTGGCCACGCCGACGCTGATCGCGCCGCACCTGATCAACCGCAAGGGCTACGACCTGTTCAAGGACTTCGCGCCGATCGGCGCCGCCTACGATCTGCCGATCGTGATGGTGGTCAATCCGAACGCGCTGCCCGACGTGACCACGCTGCAGCAGTACATCGCCAAGGCCAAGGCCAAACCGGGCGAGATGAACTACACCAGCGCCGGCAACGGCAGCTTCGGCCATCTGTCGACCGAGCTGCTGCAGAACCTGGGCAGCTTCGACGTGCAGCACGTGCCGTACAAGGGCAGCGCGCCGGCGATGTCCGACCTGCTCGCCGGCCAGGTGCCGATGATGTTCTCCGACATGATCGCCGCGCTGCCGCACATCAAGGCCGGCAAGCTGCGCCCGATCGCGGTGGGCTCGGCCAAACGGGTCAGCTTCACGCCCGAGGTCAAGACCGTGGCCGAGCAGGGCTTCCCGGGCTTCGAGGCGACCGCCTGGGGCGGCCTGCTGGCGCCGGCCGGCACGCCGAAGGAGATCATCGCGAAGCTGTCCGCCGAGCTGAAGGCGGCGCTGGCCGATCCGACCGTCCAGCAGAAGATGCTGGGCGCGGGCACCGTGGCGGCCTATATGCCGCCCGAACAGTTGGCCGCGCGGATGCGCGCCGACGACAAGAAGTGGGGCAAGGTCATCCAGGACAACGGCATCAAGGGCGACTGATACGCCCGCGCCCGTCATGGGCGCACCGTGGCTTGCCTGTCTTAGCGGGGTAGGGTGAGGGCCGGCGACCGTATGGTCGCCGGCCCTTGCTCTTTGTGGCGGCCGTCGATGGTTGCCATCGATGGCCGCCGTAAATGTCTGCGCTCGCCGACCGCGCTCGCTGACCGCGCTCGCTGACTGCGCTCGCTGACTGCGCTCGCCGACCGCGCTCGCTGACCGCGCTCGATGGCTGCGCTCGCCGACCGCGCTCGATGGCTGCAGCCGATCGCGGTCTGCTCGGGCCCTTACTGCCGTGCCGACGAGCCCGCAAGCGCCTCGCCGCGCGCGAGAAAGTGCCGATACTCCTCCGGGGGAACGAACAGGCCGCCGGTGGTCCAGACCAGATGCGTGGCGGTGCCCATCGCGTCGGCCAAGCCATGGCGGGCCAGATAGGCCTGCCCGGCCTCGGTGCCTGTCAGCATCGCCGGTCCGCTGAAGCCGGCGGCAGCCGATGGCTCGATCTCGATGCCGGCATCGCGCCTGGCCAGGTACAGGTCGCGGAACAGCCGCTCGTCGGCCACGGTGTAGACGCCCGACAGCAGTTCGCGCATCGCCGCCGCGGCCAGCTCGGAGGCGCGCGGCACCGCGAGGCCGTCGGCCTCGGTGCGATTGCTGAGCCCGTAGTCGTAGACCGAGGGATTGCCGCCGGCGCCGTTGACCTCGGCGCCGATCATCTGCACCAGGAAGCAGGGCGACTGGGTCGGCTCGGCGAAGAAGCAGTGCGCGTGCGGACCGTACAGCTGCTTCAAGCCGAACGCGATGCCGGCCGGCGCGCCGCCGACGCCGCAGGGCAGGTAGACGAACAGCGGCCGCTTCGCGCCGGGCGCGATGCCATGCTCGCGCAATTGCGCGTCCAGCCGCAGCACCGCCGCGCTGTAGCCCAGCAGCAGCGACAGCGAACGCTCGTCGTCGACGAAGTGGCAGGCCGGGTCCTGCTGCGCCTGCGCGCGACCCGCGGCCACCGCCTGCTGGTAGTCGCCCTCGTGCTCGATCACCTCGACGCCGCGCGCGCGCAGCCGGTCCTTCTTCCACGGCTTGGCGTCGGCCGACATGTGCACCACGGCGCGAAAGCCCAGCGCGGACGCCATCACGCCGATGCTCAGGCCCAGATTGCCGGTCGAGCCCACCGCGACCTGGTAGCGCGAAAACACCGCGCGCGCCGCCGGTTCGGCCAGCTGGCGATAGTCGTCGGGGCCGGCATCGTTGGTCACCAGCCCATGTTGCACGGCCAGCCGTTCGGCGAATTCCAGCACCTCGTGGATGCCGCCGCGCGCCTTGATCGACCCCGCCACCGGCAGGCTGTGATCGGCCTTGATCCACAGCGCGCCGCTGCCGGGCGGCAAGCCGATCCCGGACGCCAGCGCCGCGGCCGGCATCACCGGCGATTCGATGGCGCCGGCGCTGTCCACCAGTTCCGGAAACAGCCGCTGCAGCAGCGGGGCAAAGCGCTCGAAGCGGGCGTGGGCCGCGTGAACATCAGCTAGACTAATATCCTTCGCGCCTGCGCGGACTGCGGCCGGGGTTTGCGGCGCGAGTAGCGGATTGGTCCACAGGCATGGCCGGGCGTCGCCGAGCGCCGCCAGCAGCGTGGCATCGGCGGCGGGCACCGGAGCGCTTGCCGCTGCGGAATGGGTGTGTTCGCGCGAGGAAAACGTGGTGTTCTCGTTGGAGTCGTTCATTTCGGTGGTCGGCATGGGAACGCCATTCGAGCGCGGTTGGCGTTGTTCTTCGGCGATCGGTCAGGGCGACCCTGGGCCGGCGCCTGTTCCGCATTGTTCTCCCAAGCACCGATTCCGGCAAATCATTCGTGCTCGGCCACGCATTAGTGCAGCTAATGATGACGGTGACAACGATGACAACGACGCTCTCCTCCTCGCTGCTGGCCTGGCTGCGCTGCTTCGAAGCCGCTGCGCGCCACCGCAGCTTTACCCGCGCCGCCGAGGAGCTGTGCGTGACGCAGGGCGCGGTCAGCCAGCAGGTCAAGCAGCTGGAGCAATGGCTGGGGCGCCCGCTGTTCGTGCGCACGCCGCGCGCGCAGATGCCGACGCCCGAGGGCGAGCGGTTGCGCGTGGTGCTGCGCGAGTCGTTCGAAGCGATCGCGGGTGCGCTGAGCCAATTGCGCCGGCGCGGCGAGGCCGGGCCGGTCTCGCTGTCGTGCTCGCCGTCGTTCGCGATGCGCTGGCTGACGCCGAGGATGGGCAGCTTCTTTCGCGACCATGCCGATATCGGACTGCGCGTGCATGGCGAATTCCAGGCGCTGGACCGCGGCCGGATGCTGCGCGAGGGCATCGATGCGGCGGTGCGCTTCGACCCCGGGGCGTACCGCGACGTGCATGCGCGGCGCTTCCTCGACGAATGGCTGCTGCCGGTGGCCAGCCCCGCCTTCGTCGCCGCGCATCCGGAACTGCGCTCGCCGGCCGATCTGCGCGGGGAACTGTTGCTGCACGACGCCAGCCCCTGGGACGGCGCCGGCGAGTTCGACGAATGGGCCGCGTGGCTGCAGCAGGCCGGCGTCACGGTGCCGGATCTGGAGCAGGGCCAGCGCTTCAACCTGTCGCAACTGGCGATCGGCGCGGCGATGGCGGGGCAGGGCGTCGCGATGGGACGGACCGCGCTGGTGCTGGAAGACCTCGAGGCGGGCCGGCTGGTCGATCTGTTCGGCCTGCATTTGCCGAGCCCGGCCGCCTATCACTTCGTTTCGGCCCAGGGACAGCGAGTCGAGGTGGCCGCGATCGAGGCGTGGCTGGTGTCGGAAGGGGCGGCATTCGGCGCGCAACGGGACCAGTGGCGCCAGGCCTCTGGCAAGGCGCGGACACCGGCGACGCGCCCGCCCCGTAGGCCTCGTACGCGACGGCCAGGGCAATGAGTCGTCGCGCCGCGGCGCTACCACAGCGCCGCGCGCTGTACTACCCCGCATCTGCCCGCTGTTGTAGAATCTAAGTCTTTGATTCTGTAGCGCTATTGATCGGCGTGCCCAGATATTGCCGATCTGGTTGCCGATCTCGGCGCGGCAGGGGCCTCGAAGTCGGTGCCGGAACGTGGCGCCGGCCCCCAGTCCCCATCCGCCCGATTCGCCCTTGCCGCCCAGGCCAAGCGCTGCGCGGCTACCGCCAGTTCCATTGCGTTCGATCGATGCGTGTCCGCTGGCGCCGGGTTCGCCTTCGCCAGACACCCATACCATGACCACCACCACGAACACGAACACCTCTGCTGTACCGACTCCCGCCGACGACATCACGTTCGACAGCTTCGGCCTCGACCCGCGCGTGCTGCGCGCGCTGTCCGAGCAGGGCTATACCAAGCCGACGCCGATCCAGGCGCAGGCAATCCCGGTGGTGCTGCTGGGCAAGGACGTGATGGGCGCCGCGCAGACCGGCACCGGCAAGACCGCGGGCTTCGCGCTGCCGATCATCCAGCGCCTGCTGCCGCTGGCCAACGCCAGCGCCTCGCCGGCGCGGCACCCGGTGCGCGCGCTGATGCTGACGCCGACGCGCGAACTGGCCGACCAGGTCTACGACAACGTGGCCCGCTATGCGCGCCACACCGACCTGCGCAGCACCGTGGTGTTCGGCGGCGTCGACATGAATCCGCAGACCGACGCGCTGCGGCGCGGCGTCGAGATCCTGGTCGCGACCCCGGGCCGCCTGCTCGACCACGTGCAGCAGAAGTCGGTCAACCTGTCGCAGGTGCAGATGCTGGTGCTCGACGAGGCCGACCGCATGCTGGACATGGGCTTCCTGCCGGACCTGCAGCGCATCATCAACTTGCTGCCGGCCAAGCGCCAGACGCTGCTGTTCTCGGCGACCTTCTCGCCCGAGATCAAGAAGCTGGCGGCCAGCTACCTGCACCAGCCGGTGACGATCGAAGTGGCGCGCAGCAACTCGGCCAACGAGAACGTGCGCCAGACCGTGTACCAGGTCCAGGACGGCCAGAAGCAGGAGGCCGTGGTGCATCTGCTGAAGCAGCGTGCCGACCAGGGCCTGTCGCGCCAGTGCATCGTCTTCGTCAACAGCAAGATCGGCTGCTCGCGGCTGGCCCGTCATCTGGAGCGCGAGGGCATCAATGCCGCCGCGATCCACGGCGACAAGACGCAGACCGAACGGATGCAGACGCTGGAGGGCTTCAAGCAGGGCACCATCGACGCGCTGGTGGCGACCGACGTCGCCGCGCGCGGCCTGGACATCGCCGACATGCCGTGCGTGATCAACTTCGATCTGCCGTTCAACGCCGAGGACTATGTGCACCGGATCGGCCGTACCGGCCGCGCCGGCGCCACCGGCGATGCGCTGTCGATCTTCGTGCCCGGCGACGAGCGTCTGCTGGCCGATATCGAGAAGATGCTGAAGCGGCAGATTCCGCGCGCACAGCTCGAAGGCTTCGATCCGTCGGCGGCGCGCTTCCGTGCCGCCGACGACGATCGCCGCCGCGGCCGCTCGACCGAGCCGCGCCGCCCGCGCGCCGACAGCGAGGAGCGTCCGCGCAAGCCCGACCACGGCAATGCGCGCAATGCCTTCCGCGCCTCGGACGACCCGTTCTTCTCGCGGCCCTATGAACCCAGCCCGAGCGCGTCGTCGGCGTCGTCCACGTCCAGCGAGTCGACCCTCGATCCGCGTCAGGTTGGCCTCGCGCGCGCCCGGCCAAAGCGCCCGGTCGCCGCGCTGCTCGGCGGCGTGCCGCGCAAGTCCTGATCGCGTCGGGCTGAGGCGATCCGTCTTTCCCGCGAACGCGGGAAGCCAGCGTCTTCCATTTTGCCGGGTCCCGTCTGCGCGGGGACGGCAAGGCCGCTCAGTTCGCCACCCACCGCGCCGCCCACTGCGCGGTCGCCTCGGCCAGCCAGCCTTCCACATCGGCGCGGCCGCTGCGCAAGTCCAGATGCGCGCCGGCGGCGCGCAGCGCGTCCAGCGGCGCCAGCGCGTCGATCGCTTCGGCGCCGGTCTGCTTGCTCAGTTTTTCCCCGATCTCGTTGACCACGACGGGCACATGCAGATAGGCCGGTGTCGGCAACCCCAGCAGCCGCTGCAGATGGATCTGCCGTGGCGTCGAGTCCAGCAGGTCGGCGCCGCGCACGATATGCGTGATGCCCTGCAGCCCGTCGTCGACCACCACCGCCAGTTGATACGCCCACAGGCCGTCGGCCCGGCGCAGCACGAAGTCGCCGAACTCGGTGGCCAGGTCCTGGCATTGCCGGCCCTGCCAGCGGTCGTCGAAGCACAGCATTGCCGCCTCGCCGTCCGGCACGCGCACGCGCCAGGCGCGCGGCAGCTTGCCGTGCAGGCCGCCGCGGCAGGTGCCGGGGTAGGCCAGCGTCTGATGGCGCTCGCGGACGTGGCGCAGCGAGTCGGCGATCTCCTTGCGCGAGCAGCCGCAGGGATAGACCAGCCCGGCCGCCTCGAGCCGGTGCAGCGCGTCGGCGTACAGCGGCTCGCGCCGGCTCTGCCAGACCGGCTCCTCGTCCGGATGCAGGCCGAGGCGGTCGAGCGTATGCAGGATCTGCCGGTCCGCGTCGCGCACGCAGCGCGGATAGTCGATGTCCTCGATGCGGACCAGCCACTGGCCGCCGTGGGCGCGGGCATCGAGCCAACTGGCCAGCGCGGTGACCAGCGAGCCCAGATGCAGCGGGCCGGTGGGGGAGGGGGCGAAGCGGCCGCGGTATTGCGGGTTTGGCGGCCGAGGATGGGTCGGCGGACGATCGGACGGCTGATCCGTCTGCCCGGGTACTGCGCTCATGTCTGGCTACTCCGGCGCGCCCGGTTGCTGCGACAGCAGCGCCTGCGCCAGCCGGGGATTCTGCAGCTTGTCGGTCCACCACTGCAGCGCCTTGCCGCGATTGCTGGTGCGCCAGGCGATGGTGAAGGTTCCGGGCGCGCGCACCTCGACGGTCTCGCGCACCTGCAGCACGCCGCTCTCGATATGCGGCTGCGCCATCGGCGCCGGCAGCCAGCCGCAGCCCAGGCCGCGGATCTGCGCATCGAGCTTGTCGCGCATGGTCGGCACCACCAGCATGTCCTGCCCGGCCAGCACGCCGTGCGTGCGCGCCGGCAGGTTGCGCGAGGTATCGCCGACCGCGACGATCCGGTGCCGGGCGATCTGCGTGCTGGTCAGCGGCCCCGGTTCGCTGGCGAGCGGATGGTGGGCGGCCACGGCGAACACGAACGGCATCGCGCCGAGCGAACGGATCTGGAAGCCCTGGGTGCTGGGCGCATCGTAGGCGCCGCCGATCACCAGGTCGGCGCGGTTGCTGACCAGCGCGTCCCAGGAGCCGCCCAGCACCTCCTTGGCGAAGCGCAGACGCGTGGCGCTGTTCTCCGCGTAGAAGTCCTGGATCACCGGCAGCAACGCACGGAAATTGATCAGGTCGTCGACGACGATATTGAGGCTGGCCTCCCAGCCGGTGGCCAGCCGCTTGACGCGGCGCGCCAGGTCGTCGGCCGCGTGCAGCAGGTGGCGGCCTTCGTCGAGCAGCGCGCGGCCGGCCGGCGTCAGCTCGGCGCGGTGGCGGCGCCGGTCGAACAGCAGCACGTCGAGGTCTTCTTCCAGCCGGCGCACCACATAGGTCAGCGCCGACGGCACCTTGCCCATTTCATGCGCGGCGGCTGCGAAGCTGCCCTTGCGTTCGATCGCGTCGAGAACTTCCAGGGATTCGAGAGAGAGTGGCATATTCAGAAATTCTGAATGAGTGCTTGCAAATGGCCCGCCGCAAATATAGCGCAGCCGTCCTAAACTTCCTAGCATCGTTGCAGAACAGACGGTCTATATGCAAGTCCGGCAGGACGAAGCAGCGGACCACTAGCCAGGAAGGACATCAAAATGATTGAAATTCGCAAGTCCGCAGAACGTGGTTACGCCGACCATGGTTGGCTGCAGTCGTATCACAGCTTCTCGTTTGCCGACTACTTCGACCCGCGCCATGTGCAGTTCGGGCCGCTGCGAGTGATCAACGAAGACCGCGTCGCGCCCGGCATGGGCTTCGGCACCCATGGTCATCGCGACATGGAGATCATCAGCTATGTGCTGTCGGGCGAATTGGCGCACAAGGACAGCATCGGCAACGGCAGCGTGATCCGCCCCGGCGACGTGCAGCGGATGAGCGCCGGCACGGGCGTGCGGCACTCGGAGTACAACCACGCCGCGCACGACACCACGCATTTCCTGCAGATCTGGATCGTGCCCGATCGCAACGGCATCGAACCGGGCTACGAGGAGAAGCACTTCGACGCCGCCGACAAGCGCGGCCGGCTGCGTCTGGTCGGCAGCCCCGACGGTGCCGACGGCTCGGTGCGGATCCACCAGGACGTGCGCCTCTTTGCCGGCCTGTTCGACGGCGACGAGGCGGCCACGCTGGCCCTGGCCCCGGGACGGCGCGCCTATGTGCACGTCGCCCGCGGCGCCATCACGGTCAACGGCCAGGCGCTGGAGGCCGGCGATGCGGCCAAGCTGGAGGGGGTCGACGCGGTCACCCTGACGCAGGGCGACGCGGCCGAGGTGCTGGTATTCGATCTGCCGTGACATGCCGGAGGTCGTCCCCGCGAAAGCGGGGACCCCGTGACGCATTTCTGTGTCGCAAGCCGCTGCATCGGCGCATGCGCGGGGACGACGGGATTTCGGCAAGCAGATGTAACGCGAAGTCCCGGCGCGGCAGGGCAGGCGGAAGCGCTGTGCTATCTTCTCGCTATAAATAAGCGCCCGGGCCAGCACATGGTCCGGGACGGCCCGGCAGCTCGCCTTGCCGCCCATTTCCGACCCGAGATGACCTTCGTTTCCGTCCTTCTTGCGCTGATCGCCGAGCAGTTCCGCGCCCTGGGCCGCAACAATCCCATTTATGAAATGGTGCGGGCGCTCGCCGAACGCGCCGAGCGCGCCTTCGACACCGGCCGGCCGCGCGACGCGGCGCTGGCGTGGATGACGGTGGCGCTGCCGCTGACGCTGGCGGCGCTGGCGGTCCACCATCTGCTGGCGACGATCAGCGTGGCGCTGACGCTGGCGTGGAACGTGTTGCTGCTGTACCTGACGCTGGGCTTCCGCCAGTTCAGCCACTACTTCACCGATATCCACGACGCGCTGAACCGCGACGATCCGGCCACTGCCCGTGCCTTGCTGCACGAGTGGACCGGGCTCGACACCGTCGACATGCCGGTCAGCGAAATCGTGCGCCACACGCTCGAGGCGGCCATCGTTGCCGTGCACCGGCACGTGTTCGGCGTGTTCTTCTGGTTCCTGCTGCCGATCGGCCCGGCCGGCGTGGTGCTGTACCGCGTCGCCGAATATCTGTCGCGCCAATGGAACCTGCCGTCGTCCGAGCGCAGCCCGGCGTTCGGCCGGTTTGCCGCGCGTGCCTTCCATCTGATGGACTGGGTGCCGTCGCGGCTGACGGCGATCGGCTTTGCGATCGTCGGCAACTTCGAGGACGCGGTCTACGCGTGGCGCAACCATGCGCGCAAGTGGCGCGACGAGACCAACGGCATCCTGCTGGCCAGCGGCGGCGGCGCGCTGGGCGTGCGGCTCGGCACGCCGCTGGCCGAGGACGACACCAGCGTGGTGCTGGCCACCCCGGGCACCGGCGCCGCGTTCGACTATGCCCCGGGCATGGAGGATGACGGCGCGCCGGAGCCGGCCGCGCCGGAGCTCGGCGCCGATCCCGGCGTACGGGCGCTGCAGTCGGCGGTCGGCCTGGTCTGGCGCGCGGTGGTGCTGTGGATGCTGCTGCTGGCAATGCTGTCGCTGGCCAGCTGGGTCGGCTGAGGTTCGCCAGGGGTACGGCCAAGGTGGGAGCAAGTTCCGGCAGGCCGGGAGGGCGGCCGGAACAGCGGCCGGAACAGCGGCCGGAACAGGTCACCTCCGATTCAGGGCCGCGGGCTGCCGCACTGCCAGCAGGCGCCGAACTGCGCCTCGTGCCATTCGCCGCAGCGCGCGCAGCGCCAGCGCGGCCCCGGCGCCGGATTGGCGGCGGCATCGAGCACCGCCCAAGCTTCCTCTTCGCGCGCATCGTCGAGCAGCCACACCTGCGGCGCGCTCTCCTGAAACGGAATATCGCCGGTCGCGCCGGCCAGCCACGTATTGCGCAATTGCGCGCGGATGCCCGCGGCCAGCAGCAGATTGCGGCAATGGGCCGCATGCACCAGCGAGGGCGTCGACAGCAGCAGTTTCATCGGCGTCACCGGCAGTGGGGATGCTTTGGACCTTAGCACGGGCGCGGTGCCAAGGCAGCAAATCACGCGATGAGCCGCTCCCTCTCCCGCTTGCGGGAGAGGGTTGGGGAGAGGGCAGGGGGCGGTGCAAGGGCCAGGGCATTGGCCAATGCCGCTGCCCTCCCCCCCGGCCCCCCTCCCCC
>NZ_AMPR02000427.1:0-22663 GCF_000307735.3 Cupriavidus sp. HPC(L)
CAGGCTGTCGGGACGGGCGGCTACCGTCCGTCCCTGCTACCACCGGGCCGATGACGGCCCATCGCTCTTTTAAGGAAAAATCATGCAGAACCAGAAGATCCGTATCCGCCTGAAGGCTTTCGACTATCGCCTGATCGACCAGTCGGCCGCCGAAATCGTGGATACCGCCAAGCGCACCGGCGCGATCGTCAAGGGCCCGGTTCCCCTGCCGACCCGCATCGAGCGCTTCGACATCCTGCGTTCGCCGCACGTGAACAAGACCAGCCGCGATCAATTCGAGATCCGCACCCATCAGCGTCTGCTGGACATCGTCGATCCGTCGGAAAAGACCGTCGACGCGCTGATGAAGCTGGATCTGCCGGCTGGCGTGGACGTCGAGATCAAGGTGTAATCGATCCGACGAGACCGGCCGCGCCCGCGGCCGCTCTGCAGTGGAACGGCGAACGCGAGTTCGCCGTTTTCCTTTTTCGGTGCCGAAACGCCGAAATAGCGACGTATCAACCACGTTGCAACAGCAAATCCCCCGTTTGCTGAACGCCTTGCCAGATTGCAGTTGCCCTTTCCAGAAGGGTGCGATATAGTGTAAGGCTACCCATCTATCTATGGGTATTGGGCTGGCCGTTTTGGCCGTGCGCCGTCTCTTTTGCGCAAGCCCCCGACACCAGAAACACTCAACACGTTTCGTGTATCAATCAGCCCCGGCCAATCGCAGCCGGGAATGGAGCAAACCATGAGCCTTGGCCTTGTAGGTCGCAAGGTTGGCATGACCCGTATTTTCACGGACGACGGTGAAGCGATTCCCGTGACCGTGATCGAGGTCGGCGACAACCGCGTGACGCAAATCAAGACGGACGAGACCGACGGTTATACCGCGGTGCAAGTCACCTTCGGCGCCCGGCGCGCAAGCCGCGTCACCAAGCCGCTGGCGGGTCATCTCGCCAAAGCCGGCGTGGAAGCGGGCGAAGTCATCAAAGAATTCCGCGTGGACGCAGCCAAGGCTGCCGAGCTGCAAGCCGGCGGCACGCTGTCGGTCGACCTGTTCGCGGTCGGTCAGAAGATCGACGTGCAGGGCGTGACGATCGGTAAGGGCTACGCCGGTACCATCAAGCGCTACCACTTCGCGTCGGGCCGTGCCACCCACGGTAACTCGCGTTCGCACAACGTGCCGGGTTCGATCGGTATGGCGCAGGATCCGGGCCGTGTGTTCCCGGGCAAGCGCATGACCGGCCACCTCGGTGACGTCACGCGTACCGTCCAAAACCTGGTCATCGCCAAGATCGACGCAGAGCGCAAGCTGCTGCTGGTCAAGGGCGCGATCCCGGGTTCGAAGGGCGGCAAAGTCATCGTTACCCCGGCCGTCAAGGCCAAAGCTGCGGCTTAAGGAGCGGACACATGGAACTTAAGCTCCTCCAGGACAACGGTCAGATCGGTGCGGGCGTCGCTGCCTCGCCCGAAGTCTTCGGCCGCGATTACAACGAAGCTCTGGTTCACCAGATCGTCGTCGCTTACCAGGCCAACGCGCGTAGCGGCAACCGGAAGCAGAAGGACCGCGAAGAGGTCAAGCACACCACGAAGAAGCCGTGGCGTCAGAAGGGTACGGGCCGTGCTCGTGCCGGTATGTCCTCGTCGCCGCTGTGGCGCGGGGGCGGCCGTATCTTCCCGAACTCGCCGGAAGAGAACTTCAGCCAGAAGGTCAACAAGAAGATGTTCCGTACCGGCATGCGCTCGATCTATTCGCAGCTGGCCCGGGAAGGTCGTATCAACGTGGTGGAGGGTTTCTCCGTCGACGCGCCCAAGACCAAGCTGCTGGCCGACAAGTTCAAGGCCATGGGTCTGGACTCGGTGCTGATCATCACCGACAACCTCGACGAAAACCTCTACCTGGCATCGCGCAACCTGCCGCACGTGGCGGTTGTCGAGCCGCGCCACGCCGATCCGCTGTCGCTCGTGCACTACAAGAAGGTGCTGGTGACCAAGGCGGCCGTCGCGCAGATCGAGGAGTTGCTCAAATGACGCAAGTAGCCAAGAACGATCATCGTTTGATGCAGGTGCTGCTCGCGCCGGTGGTTTCCGAAAAGGCAACCCTGGTCGCCGACAAGAACGAACAAGTGGTGTTCGAAGTCGCTCGCGACGCCAACAAGGCGGAAGTGAAGGCGGCGGTCGAACTGCTGTTCAAGGTCGAGGTGCAGTCCGTTCAGATCCTGAACCAGAAGGGCAAGCAAAAGCGTTTCGGTCGCTTCATGGGTCGTCGCAACCATGTGAAGAAGGCCTACGTGTCGCTGAAGCCGGGTCAGGAAATCAATTTTGAAGCGGAGGCCAAGTAATCATGGCACTCGTCAAGACCAAGCCGACTTCCCCCGGTCGTCGCTCGATGGTGAAGGTTGTCAACCGCAACCTGCACAAGGGCGATCCGTACGCGCCGCTGCTGGAAAAGCAATTCCAGAAGTCGGGCCGTAACAACAATGGCCACATCACCACCCGTCACAAGGGCGGTGGCCACAAGCATCACTACCGTGTGATCGACTTCAAGCGCAACGACAAGGACGGCATCCCCGCCAAGGTCGAGCGCCTGGAATACGATCCGAACCGCAGCGCCAACATCGCGCTGGTGCTGTTCGCCGACGGCGAGCGCCGCTACATCATCGCCACCAAGGGCATGGTTGCCGGCCAGCAGCTGATGAACGGCTCGGAAGCCCCGATCAAGGCCGGCAACAACCTGCCGATCCGCAACATCCCGGTCGGTACCACGATCAACAACGTGGAAATGCTGCCGGGCAAGGGCGCCCAGATCGCGCGTGCCGCCGGCGGTTCCGCCGTGCTGCTGGCTCGCGAAGGCGTCTACGCCCAGGTGCGCCTGCGCTCCGGTGAAGTGCGCCGCGTGCATATCGAATGCCGCGCCACCATCGGTGAAGTGGGCAACGAAGAGCACAGCCTGCGCGTGATCGGCAAGGCCGGCGCGACCCGCTGGCGCGGTATTCGCCCGACCGTCCGCGGCGTGGTGATGAACCCGATCGACCACCCGCACGGTGGTGGTGAAGGCCGTACCGCTGCTGGTCGCGATCCCGTGTCGCCGTGGGGCACCCCGACCAAGGGTTACCGCACCCGCAGCAACAAGCGCACTGCCAGCATGATCGTGCAGCGCCGCCACAAGCGTTAATCGGTAGGTAGGAGCTAAACACATGACTCGTTCTGCAAAAAAGGGTCCTTTCTGTGACGCCCACCTGCTGAAGAAGGTGGAAACGGCTGTCAGCGGCAAGGACAAGAAACCCATCAAGACGTGGTCGCGCCGCTCGACCATTCTGCCGGAGTTCATCGGCCTGACGATCGCCGTCCACAACGGCCGTCAACACGTGCCGGTGTACGTCACGGAAAACATGGTTGGCCACAAGCTCGGTGAATTTGCGCTGACGCGCACGTTCAAGGGCCACGCGGCTGACAAGAAAGCGAAGAGGTAAGGTGCCATCATGGAAGTGAAAGCGATTCATCGCGGTGCCCGCATCTCCGCCCAGAAGACGCGCCTGGTCGCCGACCAGATCCGTGGTCTGCCGATCGAGCGCGCGCTCAACATCCTGACGTTCAGCCCGAAAAAGGCTGCCGGGATCGTGAAGAAGGTGGTCGAATCGGCCATCGCCAACGCCGAGCACAATGAAGGCGCCGACATCGACGAGCTGAAGGTCAAATCGATCTACGTCGACAAGGCAACCTCGCTCAAGCGCTTCACCGCACGGGCAAAGGGCCGCGGCAACCGCATCGAGAAACAAACCTGTCACATCACTGTGACGCTCGGCAACTAAGGAGTCACGATGGGACAGAAGATTCATCCGACTGGCTTCCGTCTGGCCGTCAGCCGTAACTGGGCTTCGCGTTGGTACGCCAACAACACGAAGTTCGCCGGCATGCTGAAGGAAGACATCGAAGTTCGCGACTTTCTGAAGAAGAAGCTCAAGAACGCTTCGGTGGGCCGCGTCGTCATCGAGCGCCCTGCCCGCAATGCCCGTCTCACCATCTACAGCTCGCGTCCGGGCGTGGTGATCGGCAAGAAGGGTGAGGACATCGAACTGCTGAAGGCCGAGCTGCAGCGTCGCATGGGCGTGCCCGTGCACGTGAACATCGAGGAAATCCGCAAGCCGGAAACCGATGCGCAGCTGATCGCCGACTCGATCACCCAGCAGCTCGAGCGCCGCATCATGTTCCGCCGCGCGATGAAGCGCGCGATGCAGAACGCGATGCGCCTGGGCGCCCAGGGTATCAAGATCATGAGCTCGGGCCGTCTGAACGGTATCGAAATCGCACGTACCGAGTGGTATCGCGAGGGCCGCGTGCCCCTGCACACCCTGCGTGCCGACATCGACTACGGCTTCTCCGAAGCAGAAACCACCTACGGCATCATCGGTGTCAAGGTGTGGGTCTACAAGGGTGATCACCTCGGCCGCAACGACGCGCCGGTGGTGGAAGAGCCGCAAGACGAACGTCGTCGTCGCCCGGGTCGTCCGGACGGTCGCCGTCGTGACGGTGAAGGCCGTCCGGGTGGCAACCGCCGTGGTGGCGCTGGTGCCGGTCGCCGCGCTGCGCCTGGCGCAGACGCGAAGAGTGGAGAATAACGATGCTGCAACCGAAGCGCAGAAAATATCGCAAGGAGCAGAAAGGCCGCAACACGGGTAAGGCTACCCGTGGCAACGCCGTGTCTTTCGGCGAATTCGGCCTGAAGGCAATGGGCCGCGGCCGTCTGACGGCTCGTCAGATCGAGTCGGCACGTCGTGCGATGACCCGCCACATCAAGCGTGGCGGCCGCATCTGGATCCGGATCTTCCCGGACAAGCCGATCTCGAAGAAGCCTGCCGAAGTCCGTATGGGTAACGGCAAGGGCAATCCGGAGTACTACGTGGCTGAGATCCAGCCGGGCAAGATGCTGTACGAAATGGATGGCGTGAGCGAAGAGCTGGCGCGTGAGGCGTTCCGCCTCGCGGCGGCCAAGCTGCCGATCGCGACCAATTTCGTGGTGCGCCAGGTCGGGACGTAAGGAGAGCAGGGATGAAAGCATCCGAACTTCGCGGCAAGGACGCCGCAGGCCTGAACCAGGAGCTCTCCGAGCTCCTGAAGGCCCAATTTAGCCTGCGCATGCAAAAGGCCACCCAACAGCTGCAGAACACCAGCCAGCTGAAGAAGGTGCGCAAGGACATCGCGCGGGTGCATACCGTGCTGAACGAAAAGGCGAACTCGAAATGACTGAAACTGCAAAAACGGAATCGTCGCTTCGCCGTACGCTGGTCGGCCGTGTGGTAAGCGACAAGATGGACAAGACCGTGACGGTCCTGGTCGAAAACCGTGTCAAGCACCCGCTGTATGGCAAGTACGTGCTGCGCTCGAAGAAGTACAAGGCGCATGACGAAGCCAACCAGTACAAGGAAGGCGACAAGGTCGAGATCCAGGAAGGCCGTCCGATCTCGCGGACCAAGTCCTGGGTCGTTTCCCGGCTGGTCGAAGCAGCGCGCGTCATCTAAGAACCAACAGGTTCTCGGTTGACTTGCAGGTCCAGGGTTATGTGCTATAATCCTGGACTTCCGCTTTATTGCGGCCGTCTCTTGTAACACCACCGGGGCGGTCCGTTAAAGCGAACCCCAGGCCTAGCGGCTCCTGACAGTCACACCGTTCAGACCGCCTGGCACACCGACTTCAAGTTGATCAACCCAAACGGTGACTGGCGCAATGCCGGTGGCCGACGGGACCAAGACTGACCGGCGGGCGTACCTTTTTCGTGGGCCCGGTGGATTAAGTTGGGAAGACAAACACCATGATTCAGACAGAAAGCCGGCTCGAAGTGGCCGATAACACGGGTGCGCGCGAAGTGCTGTGCATCAAAGTGCTGGGTGGGTCCAAGCGCCGCTATGCGAGCGTAGGCGACATCATCAAGGTGACCGTCAAGGACGCAGCGCCGCGCGGTCGCGTGAAGAAGGGCGACATCTACAACGCCGTCGTGGTCCGCACCGCCAAGGGCGTGCGCCGCGCGGACGGTTCGCTCGTCAAGTTCGACGGCAATGCCGCTGTCCTGCTGAACAACAAGCTCGAGCCGATCGGCACCCGTATCTTCGGGCCGGTGACTCGTGAACTCCGTACCGAGCGTTTCATGAAGATCGTGTCGCTCGCACCGGAAGTGCTGTAAGGAGCCGCCATGAACAAGATTCGCAAAGGCGACGAGGTCATCGTCCTGACCGGCAAGGACAAGGGCAAGCGCGGCAAGGTCCAGGCCGTGCTGGGCGACAAGGTCGCCGTCGAGGGCGTGAACGTCGCGAAGAAGCACGCACGTCCGAACCCGATGCTGGGCACGACCGGCGGCGTGATCGACAAGGTCATGCCCCTGCATATTTCCAACGTTGCGCTCGTGGATGCCAATGGCAAGCCGTCGCGCGTCGGCATCAAGCTGGTGGAAGGCAAGCGCGTGCGCGTGCTCAAGACCACCGGCGCCGTCGTCGCCGCTTGATTCTGGGCACGGATAGGAGTTGAGCATGGCAGCACGTCTGCAAGAGCAGTACAAAGAACAGGTCGTTCCGGCCCTGATGAAGAAGTTCGGCTACAAATCGGTCATGGAGGTGCCCCGCATCACCAAGATCACGCTGAACATGGGTCTGGGCGAAGCCATCAATGACAAGAAGGTCATCGAGCTGGCAGTGGGCGACCTGACCAAGATCGCTGGTCAGAAGCCGGTCGTGACGAAGGCCCGCAAGGCCATCGCCGGCTTCAAGATTCGCCAGGGCTATCCCATCGGTGCGATGGTGACCCTGCGTGGCGAACGGATGTGGGAATTCCTGGACCGTTTCGTCACCGTGGCCCTGCCGCGCGTGCGCGATTTCCGTGGTGTGTCCGGCAAGTCGTTCGACGGCCGTGGCAACTACAACATCGGTGTGAAAGAGCAGATCATCTTCCCCGAAATCGAGTACGACAAGATCGACGCGCTGCGCGGTCTGAACATCAGCATCACGACGACGGCGAAGAATGACGAGGAAGCCAAGGAGCTCCTCGCGGCATTCAAGTTCCCGTTCCGCAATTAAGGGGTAACCGTGGCTAAATTGGCTCTGATTGAACGTGAGAAGAAGCGCGCGAAGCTCGCGGCGAAGTACGCCGAGAAGCGCGCTGCCCTCAAGGCCATCATCGACGACCAAGCGAAGTCGGAAGAAGAGCGTTACGAAGCGCGCCTGGAGCTGCAACAGCTGCCGCGCAACGCCAATCCGACCCGCCAGCGCAATCGCTGCGCGATCACCGGTCGTCCCCGCGGTACCTTCCGCAAGTTTGGCCTGGCGCGTAACAAGATCCGTGAAATCGCCTTCAAGGGCGAAATTCCGGGTCTGACGAAAGCCAGCTGGTAATTACGCACAGGCTACAGGAGAAACAGTATGAGCATGAGCGATCCTATCGCCGATATGCTGACGCGCATCCGCAACGCCCAGGGCGTGCAGAAGGCGTCGGTTGTCATGCCGTCGTCGAAGCTGAAAGTGGCGATCGCCAAGGTCCTGAAGGACGAAGGCTATATCGACGACTACGCTGTCGCCGAGGAAGGCGGCAAGGCACAACTGACCATCGGTCTGAAGTACTACGCCGGCCGTCCGGTGATCGAGCGCATCGAACGCGTGTCGAAGCCCGGTCTGCGCGTGTACAAGGGCCGCAGCGAAATCCCGCAAGTGATGAACGGCCTGGGCGTCGCGATCATCTCGACCCCCAAGGGTCTGATGACCGATCGCGCGGCACGTGCCACCGGCGTGGGCGGCGAAGTCATCTGCTACGTCGCGTAAGGAGTAACCATGTCCCGTGTAGGTAAGGCTCCCATCGCGCTGCCGAAAGGCGCGGAAGTGAATGTGGCGGCCGGCGTGCTCACCGTCAAGGGCCCGCTCGGTACGCTGTCCCAGCCGATTCACAAGCTGGTCAAGGCCAACGTCGAGAACGAGACGCTGACCTTCTCCCCGGCTGACGAATCGAGCGAAGCAAACGCTCTGCAGGGCACCATGCGTGCTCTGGCGGCCAATATGGTCAAGGGCGTGACCACCGGTTTCGAGCGCAAGCTGACGCTGGTTGGCGTGGGTTACCGCGCCCAGCTGCAAGGCGCTGCGCTGAAGCTCCAGCTTGGTTTCTCGCACGACGTGATCCATGAGATGCCGGAAGGCGTGAAGGCGGAAACGCCGACGCAGACCGAGATCATCATCAAGGGTGCGGACAAGCAGAAAGTCGGTCAGGTTGCCGCGGAAGTCCGCGCGTACCGTCCGCCCGAGCCCTACAAGGGCAAGGGTGTTCGCTACGCTGACGAGCGCGTCATCCTGAAGGAAACCAAGAAGAAGTAAGGGGTGCAGTGATGAACAAGAAAGACGCTCGTTTGCGCCGTGCACGTCAGACCCGCGCCAAGATTGCCGAGCTGAAGGTCAATCGTCTGACTGTGTTCCGTACGAATACGCATATTTACGCTCAGGTCTACTCGCCGTGCGGCACCCAGGTGGTGGCGTCGGCTTCGACCCTCGAAGCAGAAGTGCGCAAGGAACTGACCGGCAGCGGTGCCACTACCGCTGCTGCCACCGTGATCGGCAAGCGCATCGCCGAGAAGGCGAAGGCCGCCGGCGTGGAAACCGTGGCGTTCGATCGCGCCGGCTTCCGCTTCCACGGTCGCGTGAAGGCCCTGGCTGACGCTGCCCGCGAAGCTGGCCTCAAGTTCTAAGCGCTTAAGAGAGATACGTCATGGCAAAGATGCAAGCAAAAGTCCAGCAGGACGAACGCGACGACGGCCTCCGCGAGAAGATGATCTCGGTCAACCGCGTCACCAAGGTGGTGAAGGGCGGCCGGATTCTCGGTTTCGCTGCGCTGACCGTGGTCGGTGACGGCGATGGCCGCATCGGCATGGGCAAGGGCAAGGCGAAGGAAGTGCCGGTGGCCGTGCAGAAGGCAATGGACGAAGCCCGTCGCAAGATGGTCAAGGTCCCGCTGAAGAACGGCACGCTGCAGCACGAAGTCGTTGGCAAGCACGGCGCCGCCAAGGTGCTGATGATGCCGGCCAAGGAAGGTACCGGCGTGATCGCCGGCGGCCCGATGCGCGCGATCTTCGAAGTGATGGGCGTGACCAACGTCGTCACCAAGTCGCACGGCTCGACCAACCCGTACAACATGGTTCGCGCCACGCTGGACGGTCTGCAGAAGATGAGCACGCCGGGCGAAATCGCCGCCAAGCGTGGCAAGTCTGTCGAAGACATCCTCGGCTAAGGCAGGTGAACGAAATGTCGCAGAAAACCGTAAAAGTGCAACTCGTGCGCAGCCTGATTGGCACGCGCGAGGATCATCGCGCCACCGTCCGTGGTCTTGGCCTGCGCCGCCTCAACTCGGTGTCGGAACTGCAGGATACGCCGGCCGTGCGCGGCATGATCAACAAGGTCTCGTACCTGGTGAAGGTCATCGGCTAAGCCTGGGCCAAGTCCGGAATTGGAGAGCAATATGCAACTGAACAACCTGAAACCGGCCGCCGGTTCGAAGCACGCCAAGCGTCGCGTCGGCCGCGGTATCGGCTCCGGCCTGGGCAAGACCGCCGGTCGCGGTCACAAGGGTCAGAAGTCGCGTTCGGGCGGCTTCCACAAGGTGGGCTTCGAAGGCGGACAGATGCCGCTGTACCGTCGTCTGCCGAAGCGCGGCTTCACGTCGCTGACCAAGGCGTTCACCGCCGAAGTCACGCTGCGTGATCTGGAGCGCCTGGAAGCGGCCGAGGTCGACCTGCTGGTCCTGAAGCAGGCTGGCCTGGTCAGCGACCTGGTCAAGAGCGCCAAGGTCATCAAGGCCGGCGAGCTGACCCGCAAGGTGACGATCAAGGGTCTGGGCGCCACCGCTGGCGCCAAGGCAGCGATCGAAGCCGCGGGCGGTCAGATCGCGGAGTAAGTAAGCAGATTTCGCAGCATAGGCGAGTCACAAGTCGGAGCATCGTTTGGCCACGGCGAAACCCAATGCAAGCGCACAGGCCAGGAACACGGCGAAGTACGGCGACCTCAAGCGCCGGCTGATGTTCCTGGTGCTGGCCCTGATCGTCTACCGCATCGGTGCGCATATTCCGGTGCCGGGAATCGATCCGGAGCAACTGGCGCAGCTGTTCCAGAGTCAGTCGGGTGGCATCCTCGGGATGTTCAACCTGTTCTCGGGAGGCGCGCTGTCGCGCTTCACCGTGTTCGCGCTCGGCATCATGCCGTACATCTCGGCGTCGATCATCATGCAACTGCTGACGATCGTGCTGCCGCAGCTGGAATCGCTGAAGAAGGAAGGGCAGGCCGGACAGCGGAAGATCACCCAGTACACCCGTTACGGGACCGTGCTGCTGGCGACCTTCCAGGCGTTCTCGATCGCGGTCGCGCTCGAGTCGCAACCCGGCCTGGTGATCGACCCCGGCATGATGTTCCGCGCTACCGCGGTGATCACGCTGGTGACCGGCACGATGTTCCTGATGTGGCTGGGTGAGCAGATCACCGAGCGCGGACTGGGCAACGGCATCTCGATCATCATCTTCGGCGGTATCGCGGCGGGCTTGCCCAATGCGATCGGCGGGCTGTTCGAACTGGTTCGCACTGGCTCGATGAGCATCATCGCGGCGATCTTCATCGTGGCGATCGTGATCGCGGTGACGTTCGCGGTGGTGTTCGTCGAACGCGGCCAGCGCAAGATCCTGGTGAACTATGCCAAGCGTCAGGTCGGCAACAAGGTGTACGGCGGCCAGTCGTCGCACCTGCCGCTGAAGCTGAACATGGCAGGGGTGATTCCGCCGATCTTCGCATCGTCGATCATCCTGTTCCCGGCGACGATCGCGGGCTGGTTCACGTCGGACTCGACCGGCACCGTGGGCAGGTTCATCAAGGACCTGGCCGCGACGCTGTCGCCCGGCCAACCGGTGTACATCCTGCTCTATGCTGCGGCAATCGTGTTCTTCTGCTTCTTCTATACGGCGTTGGTCTACAACAGCCGGGAAGTGGCGGACAACCTGAAGAAAAGCGGTGCCTTCATTCCGGGCATCCGTCCTGGCGAGCAGACGACGCGCTATATCGACAAGATTCTGGTGCGACTGACGCTGGCTGGTGCGATCTACATCACACTGGTCTGCCTGTTGCCGGAATTCCTGGTGCTGCGCTGGAACGTGCCGTTCTATTTTGGCGGAACTTCGCTGCTGATCATCGTGGTCGTCACGATGGACTTCATGGCCCAGGTTCAGTCCTATGTCATGTCGCAGCAGTACGAGTCGTTGCTGAAGAAGGCCAATTTCAAAGGTAACCTGACTTTGCGCTGAGCCGGGTCAGGACAGGCTAGGTATGGCTAAAGACGACGTCATCCAGATGCAGGGTGAGGTAATCGAAAACCTGCCCAATGCGACCTTCAGGGTGAAGCTGGAAAATGGCCATGTCGTACTGGGCCATATCTCCGGCAAGATGCGGATGCACTACATCCGCATCCTGCCGGGGGACAAAGTTACGGTCGAATTGACGCCATACGATCTGTCACGCGCACGCATCGTCTTCCGGACGAAGTGAGCCGAAACAGGAATTGAAGGAAGAGGAAAATCATGAAAGTGCTGGCTTCTGTTAAGCGCATTTGCCGCAACTGCAAAGTTATCAAGCGCAACGGTGTCGTGCGCGTGATCTGCTCGTCGGATCCCCGCCACAAGCAACGCCAAGGCTAATCGTAAAGAGGATTGACGAATGGCACGTATCGCAGGGGTTAACATCCCGAATCACAAGCATACCGAGATCGGCCTGACGGCGATTTACGGTATCGGCCGCTCGCGCGCTCGCAAGATTTGCGAGGCCACTGGCGTTCCTTTTGACAAGAAGGTCAAGGATCTGACCGACGCCGACCTGGAAAAGCTTCGTGACGAAGTGGGCAAGGTCACGGTCGAGGGTGACCTGCGTCGTGAAACCACGATGAACATCAAGCGTCTGATGGACCTTGGTTGCTATCGTGGCCTGCGTCACCGCCGCGGCCTGCCGCTGCGTGGCCAGCGCACCCGCACCAACGCCCGTACCCGCAAGGGTCCGCGTAAGGCCGGCGTGGCTCTGAAGAAGTAACGCCCAAGGCAGAGGAAGATAACTAATGGCAAAAGGTCCGAATAACGCCGCCCAGCGCGCGCGTAAGAAGGTCAAGAAGAACGTCGCCGACGGCATCGCGCACGTCCACGCCTCGTTCAACAACACGATCATCACGATCACCGACCGTCAGGGCAATGCCCTGTCGTGGGCAACCTCGGGTGGCCAGGGCTTCAAGGGTTCGCGCAAGTCGACCCCGTTCGCAGCCCAGGTTGCTGCCGAGAACGCCGGCCGCGTGGCGCAAGACCAGGGCATCAAGAACCTGGAAGTGCGCATCAAGGGCCCGGGCCCGGGTCGTGAGTCGGCCGTGCGCGCGCTGAACGCGCTGGGCATCAAGATCGCCGTGATCGAAGACGTCACGCCGGTGCCGCACAACGGCTGCCGTCCGCCGAAGCGCCGTCGTATCTAAGCGCCAGGCATCGCCGGACCCGCGCCGGATTTTCCGGGCGCGGGTTCTGTCGTTCTTGTTGTGATAGAATGCCGCGTTTTGTCGGCGAGGCATCCGCGCCTGCGGTTGCCGCGGACAGATCGTCGAATTCAGTGCGAATTCATCGTGTGGCGCGCAGCCGGTCCGGCCGCGCGCGTTGGATAAGCCCACCGTTCGCCGTCGCCGCCCTCCGGGCGGATGCAGCAGGCGGACTCGCGGCGCGTCGATCCTGGCGCCGCGATCGAATCAGTAAGGAAGATAAAGTGGCACGTTATACCGGCCCGAAGGCCAAACTTTCCCGCCGTGAAGGCACCGACCTGTTCCTGAAGAGCGCGCGCCGCTCGCTCGCCGACAAGTGCAAGCTGGACAGCAAGCCGGGCCAGCACGGCCGTACCTCGGGCGCCCGTACCTCCGACTACGGTACCCAGCTGCGTGAAAAGCAGAAGGTCAAGCGTATCTACGGCGTGCTCGAGCGCCAGTTCCGCCGCTACTTTGCCGAGGCCGACCGCCGCAAGGGCAATACCGGCGAGAACCTGCTCCAGCTGCTGGAAACGCGCCTGGACAACGTCGTGTACCGGATGGGCTTCGGCTCGACCCGCGCCGAAGCGCGCCAGCTGGTGTCGCACAAGGCGATCCTGGTCAACGGCCAGACCCTGAACGTGCCGTCGGCGCAGATCAAGGTCGGTGACGTCGTGTCGATCCGCGAACAGGCGAAGAAGCAGGCTCGTATCGCCGAGTCGCTGTCGCTGGCCGAGCAGTCGGGCTTCCCGAGCTGGGTTGCCGTCGATGCCAAGAAGTTCGAAGGCACGTTCAAGCAAGTGCCGGATCGCGCCGATATCTCGGGCGACATCAACGAGAGCCTGATCGTCGAATTGTATTCGCGTTAATCGCCCGGACCCGTTCGCCTACAACGGCCGCGGCTTGCGATTTCTCGTCGAGCTCCATCTTCAGCCCGGCGCGCTTCGGCGCGCCGGGCTTATTGCCCATCGTACGATGGGTTTTTTCGGGTTCCAAAACTCAGCCTTATCGGTGTAACGAGCCGAGGGTATTGAAAAGGACAACCTAATGCAAACAGCACTCCTCAAGCCAAAAATCATCGCCGTCGAGCCGCTGGGCGATCATCACGCCAAAGTCGTGATGGAGCCGTTCGAGCGCGGCTACGGCCATACGCTCGGTAACGCCCTGCGTCGCGTGCTGCTGTCGTCGATGGTCGGCTATGCCCCGACCGAAGTGACGATCGCTGGGGTGGTCCACGAATATTCCACCATCGACGGCGTGCAGGAAGACGTCGTCAACCTGCTGCTGAACCTGAAGGGCGTCGTCTTCAAGCTGCACAACCGCGACGAAGTCACGGTGTCGCTGCGCAAGGAAGGCGAAGGCGTGGTGACGGCCGCCGATATCGAGCTGCCGCACGATGTCGAGATCATCAACCCCGGCCACGTGATCGCCCATCTGTCGGCCGGCGGCAAGCTGGACATGCAGATCAAGGTCGAACAGGGCCGCGGCTATGTGCCGGGCAACGTTCGCAAGTTCGGCGACGAGTCGAGCAAGGTGATCGGCCGCATCGTGCTGGACGCCTCGTTCTCGCCGGTGCGCCGCGTTTCGTACGCGGTCGAGTCGGCCCGTGTCGAACAGCGTACCGACCTGGACAAGCTGGTGATGAACATCGAAACCGACGGCGTGATCTCGCCCGAGGAAGCGATCCGTCAATCGGCGCGCATCCTGGTCGATCAGCTGTCCGTGTTCGCCGCGCTGGAAGGCACCGAATCGTCGGCGGAAGCCGCTTCGAGCCGCGCGCCGCAGATCGATCCGATCCTGCTGCGTCCGGTCGACGACCTGGAGCTGACGGTGCGCTCGGCCAACTGCCTGAAGGCCGAGAACATCTACTACATCGGCGACCTGATCCAGCGTACCGAGAACGAGCTGCTGAAGACCCCGAACCTGGGTCGCAAGTCGCTCAACGAAATCAAGGAAGTCCTCGCTTCGCGTGGCCTGACGCTCGGCATGAAGCTCGAGAACTGGCCGCCCGCTGGCCTGGAGAAGTAATCTGCGTGGCGGGCGCCAGCCGGCGCCCGCCGCCAGTCCCTGCCGCATGGCCGGATGGCCAGGCGGCGCAACCCGACTACCGGCCCGCGCCGGCGCGCTCCCGAAGGAAGGCGCTGGCGATAGAAGAGCTGGTCAAACACTGATCTAGAAAGGAATCATCATGCGTCACCGTCATGGTTTGCGGAAACTGAACCGCACCTCGTCGCACCGTCTCGCGATGCTGCGCAACATGTCCAACTCGCTGTTCCAGCACGAGCTGATCAAGACCACGCTGCCGAAGGCCAAGGAACTGCGCAAGGTCGTCGAGCCGCTGATCACGCTGGCCAAGAAGGACACCGTCGCCAACCGCCGTCTGGCTTTCGCCCGCCTGCGCGACCGTGACATGGTCACCAAGCTGTTCAACGAACTGGGCCCGCGCTACGCCACCCGTCCGGGCGGCTACACCCGCATCCTGAAGTTCGGCTTCCGTCAGGGCGACAACGCGCCGATGGCGCTGGTCGAGCTGGTCGATCGTCCCGAAGTGACCGAGGCCCCGGCCGAGGAAGCTGCGGAGTAAGACCTTCGCCTCTTCGCTGATCCGACCGCCGGACCGACCGCCGATTCGGCGCGGCGGGCGCCACGGGCGCTCCGGATGGGCGAACCGCTTACAATCGAGCCAGGCAATTGCCTGGCTCTTTTGTTTTTGGGCCGCCGTTTTTGAGTCGGCGTCACGCAGGAGCGATTTCGATGGACGCACCGCAGGTACTGGTCGTGATCACCACGCTGCCGGACGAGGACAGCGCAACCGCGCTGACCCGCGCGCTGCTGGAGGCGCGGGTGGCCGCGTGCGTGAACCGTTTGCCGGCCTGCGAGTCGCAGTACTGGTGGCAGGGCGCGATCGAGACCGCGCGCGAACTGCCGCTGCTGATCAAGACCACGCGGGCTTGCTACGACGCCCTCGAAGCGGTCATCCGCCAGCACCATCCCTACGACGTGCCCGAGATCGTCGCGCTGCCCGTGCAGGCGGGGCTGCCGGCCTATCTGGACTGGGTCGTCCAGCAGACCGCGACGCCGGGCGGTAACGGCAACGCTCGAGCGGGCAACGACGCGGCATAACGAAAAACAGCAGGAAACCGACGATGGGCAGCACCTTGGGGTCGATGGACGGAGTCATGGGGCGGGGCGCACCGCGCAGCGCAGGCTGGCGAGGGTGGCAATGGCTGGCCGCGATCGCACTGGCGCTGCTGACGGCCTGGCTGTGCCTCGGCGCCGGCCTGGCGCGCGCCGCCGACCAGGACGACTTCCTGCCGCCCGAGCAGGCCTTCCGCTTCGCCGCCCGCACCATCGACACGCGCACCGTCGAGGTCCGCTTCGATGTCGCGCCGGGCTACTACATGTACCGCGAACGCTTTGCCTTCGCCGCGCAACCGGCGCAGGTCAGGCTCGGCGCGCCCGATCTGCCGGCCGGCAAGGTCAAGTTCGACGAGACCTTCGGCAAGGAGATGGAGACCTACCGCGACACGGTGACGATCCGCGTGCCGGTCGAGTCCGCGCCCGCCGACGGCAAATGGACGCTGGTCGTGACCTCGCAGGGCTGCGCCGACAAGGGCCTGTGCTATCCGCCGATGGAGAGCGTCTACGAAGTCGGCGGCGCCGGCATCGGCACGCTGCTGGGCGGCCGCTCCAACGCGACGTCAGCCAACGTGACGCCCGCCATCGCCGCCGCCACGCCGCTGTCCGCCGGTTCGGAACATCGCGGCGCGGTGGTCCCAGCGGATGCCGGCAAGGCCGTCGATGACAGCGGCCGCATCGCGGCGACGCTTGCCGGCGGCCATCTGCTGACGATCGTCGCGCTGTTCTTCGGCCTCGGCCTGCTGCTGACCTTCACCCCATGCGTGCTGCCGATGGTGCCGATCCTGTCATCGATCGTGGTCGGCGAGCACGTGCACCGCGGCCGCGCCTTCGTCGTGTCGCTGGCCTATGTGCTCGGCATGGCGGTGGTCTACACCGCGGTCGGCGTCGCCGCCGGGCTGATCGGCGAAGGGCTCGCGGCGACGTTGCAAACGCCCTGGGTACTGGCGCTGTTCGCCGCGCTGATGGTGGCGCTGGCGCTGTCGATGTTCGGCCTGTATGACCTGCAGCTGCCGCAGCGCTGGCAGACGCGGCTGGCCGACTCGGCCAATCGCCGCCCGGGTGGCCAGATCGCGGGCGCGGCCGCGATGGGCGCGATCTCGGCGCTGATCGTCGGTCCCTGCGTGACCGCGCCGCTGGCCGGCGCGCTGGCCTATATCGCGCAGAGTGGCGACGCCTGGACCGGCGGCACCGCGCTGTTCGCGATGGCGATCGGCATGGGCGTGCCGCTGCTGCTGGTCGGCGTCGGTGCCGGCAATCTGCTGCCGCGCGCGGGCCGCTGGATGGAGGCGACCAAGCGTGTGTTCGGCTTCCTGCTGCTCGGTGTCGCGCTGTGGATGATCGGACCGGTGCTGCCGCCGTGGCTGTCGATGCTGGGCTGGGCGACGCTGCTGCTGGTCGGCGCGGTGTTCCTGCGCGCGTTCGATGGCCTGGGTGCGGAGCCGCATCCGGTAGCGCGGCTCGGCAAGGGGCTGGGCGTGCTGTCCGCGCTGGCCGGTGCGATCCTGCTGGTCGGCCTGGCCTCGGGCAGCCGCAATCCGCTGCAGCCGCTGTCGCATCTGGTGGCCGGCGTCCGTGACGGAGCGCCGGCGGCCGAGGCGGTGCGCTTCGAACGGGTCCGCTCGGTGGCCGAACTCGATGCCCGCATCGCACAGGCCAGTGCCGCCGGCAAGCCGGTGCTGCTGGACTTCTATGCGGACTGGTGCGTCAGCTGCAAGGAGATGGAGCGCTTCACCTTCAGCGATCCGCGCGTGCAGGCACGGCTGGCCGACGTGGTGATGCTGCAGGCCGACGTGACCGCCAACAACGCCGACGACAAGGCACTGCTGAAGCGCTTCGGCCTGTTCGGGCCGCCGGGCATCATCCTGTTCGGCGACGACGGGCGCGAGCTGCCGGTGCGTGTGATCGGCTACCAGGCCGCGGGACGGTTCCTGGCGAGCCTGGAACGCGCGTTCGGTCCGGCAGGGGCCTGACGCCAAGCCGGGGCCAGCGTCCGGCCCCGAATCACTCGCGCAACAACCAGCGGCCGACCGCCCACATCGCCGCGATTCCCGCCACCACCGCGCCCATCAGCCCGATCGACCACCAGAAGCCGCTGGGCTCCTGGAGCCAAGGCATGCGCTCGAAGTTCATGCCGAAGACGCCGGTGATCAGCGTCAGCGGCATGAACAGCGCGGTGATCATCGTCAGCATCCGCATCGTGCGGTTGGTCCGGTGCGCCACGGCCGAGAAGTGGATCTGTACCGCGGACTCGATCGAATCCTCGAGCCGTCGGGCATGCGCCAGCACGCGCAGGATGTGTTCCATCACGTCGTTGATGCGCACCAGCAGCACCTCGTCGCGGTCGTTGGCGATGCCGCCGGCCGGGTCGCTGTAGGTGTTGTCGAGCAGGCTGTCGCGGAATTCCTGCAGCGCGTCGCGCTGCTCCTCGCACAGATGTTCCAGCCGGCGCAACTGGATGCGCGCATCGAGCAGGCCCTCCCAGCTGGAAAAGCCGCTGCGCGCGTTCAGCAGCGCGCGCTGCCAGCGATCGAGCTGGCGCGTCAGCGGCGCGCGCAGGTCGAGATAGCGGTCGACCATCGCATTGAGCAGCCGCAGCATCAGGTCCTCGGGACGCGTCGGCGGACGGATGCCGTGTACCAGCGCCGTGCCGCCATTGCCGCGGACTTCCGGCCGCGGCGCGCGGCTCAGCTCGAGCAGCCGCTGGCGGACCTGCTCGATCGTGCGCGACTGGCCCGGCCGCACCGTGGCGAGCACGTGGTCGAACACGAAGAAGCTCACCGGCTGCGTATCGATGCGTGCGAGCGCGGGCAGGAAGCCGGGCGGGTGGCGGCGTGGTTTTGCAGCATTGATGGCTGTACCCGCGGTGGCAGCCGCCCCCGCCGCCCCCGCCACCGCCGCAGTCTCTGCGCCGCTGCCGTTCGCCTTGGCGACAACCGGTGCCGGTCCCTCGCTGCCGGCTTCCGCAATCAGCCGGCTGGTTTCGAAGGTCAGCTTGCGGAAGATCACCATGTCGTAGGCATGCGTCGTGTCGAAGAACGACGGATGCGCGGCATTGGTGGCGTCGGCCAGATGCAGGTCGAGCACCGGCGCGCCGGTCAGCGTCTGCAGCTGGTCGCGCCAGGCCGCCGGCGCCGCGCTGACTTCAGCGAGGGTGCAGTCGACCCAGACGAAGCGAGGCGCGGCCTGTTCGGCGAGGAAGGCGCGCGCGCCCTCGAGCGAGTCGAGCGGATGGACCTGGCTGGCGGAAAAGCCGAGCAGCTGCATGCGCGAGGGATCAGCGCGCCAGCAGGCGGGCGGCGTCGAGCGCGAAATAGGTCAGGATGCCGTCTGCGCCGGCGCGGCGGAACGCCAGCAGCGATTCCATCATGACCTTGTCGTGGTCGAGCCAGCCGTTCTGCGCGGCCGCCTTCAGCATCGCGTACTCGCCGCTGACCTGGTAGACGTAGGTCGGGAAGCGGAATTCGTCCTTGACCCGGCGAACGATGTCCAGATACGGCATGCCGGGCTTGACCATCACCATGTCGGCGCCTTCCATGATGTCCTGCGCGACCTCGCGCAGCGCCTCGTCGGTGTTGGCCGGGTCCATCTGGTAGGTCATCTTGTTGCCCTTGCCCAGATTGGCGGCCGAGCCGACCGCGTCGCGGAAGGGACCATAGAACGCCGATGCGTACTTGGCCGAGTAGGCCATGATGCGGGTGTGGATGTGTCCCGCCTCTTCGAGGCCGTTGCGCACGGCGCCGATGCGGCCGTCCATCATGTCCGACGGCGCGACGATGTCGACGCCGGCGGCGGCCTGGGTCAGCGCCTGCCGCACCAGGATCTCGACGGTCTCCTCGTTCATCACGTAGCCGTCGGCATCGAGCACGCCGTCCTGGCCGTGGCTGGTGTACGGGTCGAGCGCGACATCGGTCAGCACGCCGAGCTCGGGAAAGCGGTCCTTCAGCGCGCGCACGGCGCGCGGAATCAGCCCGTCGTCGCGCGTCGCCTCGATGCCGTCAGGTGTCTTCAGCGACGGATCGATGACCGGGAACAGCGCGATCACCGGAACGCCCAGCTGCACGCATTGCTCGGCGACCGGCAGCAGCAGGTCGACCGACACGCGCTCGACGCCGGGCATCGACGCGACGCTCTGGCGCTGGCCCTGTCCGTCGAGCACGAACACGGGGTAGATCAGGTTGTCCGGCGACAGCCGGTGCTCGCGCATCAGCCGGCGCGAGAAGTCGTCGCGGCGCATGCGGCGGGGGCGGAATTCGGGGAAGGTGGACATGGTGGGATCGTCAGTCAGGGGACGGCGGAGCGCAGCGGCCCACGATACCCGGGCGACCACGGCGTCACGGCGAAGGGACCGGATGTGGCAGGGGCTTGGCCTGCCGGGCGGCGGCGTCCCGCGTCCAATAAAAAACTAAACTTTTGTGCGTGCCCGCTATCATACTCGCGGACCCTTTGCGTTGCGCCGCGTGCGTGGCGCGAGGTCCCCCGCTACTCCTCCCTGAGCGGGTACCCGCCTCGCGGCGGGAATATTCCCCCCCGTTGCTTGCAGCGGGGTTTTTTTTGCGCCCTTGTTTTGCTCGCCTGGTTACGACGGGGTTTCGCCGCTGCCGGGCTCGTCGCCGGACGCTTCTTCGCCGGTCGGCGGCGCGGCATCGGCGGACGGCGCCGCAGCGGCAGGCTGCGCCTCCGGCAGCCCCAGCCAACCGGCGATATGGCGCTGCGCCTCCTCGATGCCGCGCCGCTTCAGGCTCGAAAACAGCTGCGCGGTCAGCAAGGGCGGGTTCTCCAGCTGGGCCGCATAGTCGGCCAGCACGCGGCGCGTCTCGCGCAGCGCCAGAGCGTTCTCGCTGCTGGTCAGCTTGTCGGCCTTGGTCAGCAGCACATGGATCGGCTTGCCGGTCGGCAGAAACCACTCGACCATCTGGCAATCGAGATCGGTGAAGGGCCGGCGCGCATCCATCATGATGACCAGCCCGGCCAGTTGCTGCCGGGCCTGCACGTAGTCGCTCAGCAGCGACTGCCAGTGATACTTGGCCGAGCCCGACACCTGCGCATAGCCGTAGCCCGGCAGGTCGACCAGGAAGGCCAGCGGATCGGGCGCCTTGACCGGCGCGACCGCGAAGAAATTGATGTGCTGGGTGCGGCCGGGAGTCTTCGACGAGAACGCCAGCCGCTTCTGGTTGCACAGCACGTTGATGGCGGTCGACTTGCCCGCGTTGGACCGTCCGGCAAAGGCGACCTCGGGCACAGCGGTGGCCGGCAGGTCGCGCAGATGATTGACGGTGGTGAAGAAGCGGGCCTGGTGTAGGAGAGACATGAGGGAGAGGCAGGGTCGGGGAGGCCCGCGCGGGAGTGCGCCAAGCGTCTATCCGGGAAGCGATTTATTGTACAATACCGCGGTTAACGGCCTCCCGGCCGGGTGGCGTTCGACGTTCTTTTGGCCTTGTTGGCGGCCGGCATGACCTGACAGCATCGGGTGATGAACGGCCGGCAGTGGTCTGCCAACGGGGTCTATCCCGTCTTTTGCCCCAATGCGCGTCCTCACCGCAGGCCGGAGGCTGACCGGCACGCGATAGCGAATTCAAAACAATTCAGACAAGGTGTGCGAATGAATGGCATTGCGAAACTTGTGGCTGTCGTAGCACTGGCCTTGCCGGCAACGGCCTTCACGGGTCTGGCCTCGGCCGCCGAGCAAGCCGCCGCCAAGGCGGACCCGGCCAAGGGCGAGACCCTCTACACGCAGGGCGCACCCGATCGCAATGTCCCCGCCTGTCTGAGCTGCCACGGCGCCAACGGCAACAGCGGCGCCGCGGTCAATCCGAAACTGGCGGCGCAGCACCCCGAATACGCCCACAAGCAGCTGGCCGACTTCAAGGCCAAGGTTCGCAACAACCCGATCATGACGCCGATCGCGGCGCAGCTGACCGATCAGGAAATGCGCGACGTCGGCGCCTATCTGGCGCGCCAGACCCAGAAGCCGGCCTCCGCGAAGAACAAGGACACCATCGAGCTGGGCCAGAAGATCTATCGCGCCGGCATCGCCAACAAGGGCGTGCCCGCCTGCGCGGCCTGCCACGGCCCGGCCGGCGCCGGCATCCCGGCGCAGTATCCGCGCATCGGCGGCCAGTTCTCCGAGTACACCGAGGCCCAGCTGGTGGCCTTCCGCCAGGGCGGCCGCAAGAACAACGCGGTGATGACCGAGGTCGCGGCGCGCATGTCCGACGCCGAGATCAAGGCGGTGGCGGACTACGTCGCCGGCCTGCGCTGAGCCCAGCGGTAGCCCCGGGCCGGCCGGCCCTCGCCGGCGCGGCGCGGGGGCGCAACCAAACGAGCCGGCGATAATCGAAGAGGGTGGCCTGCGCGAGCGAGCCTCCCTCTTTGTCTTTTGCGCCCCGCGCCTCCTGCCTTTCCTGCCATGCCGACCGCTTCCACTTCGGGCCTGCGCCTGAAGACCCCCCACCGCCTGCTGCGCGATACCGTCGAACTGGTCTCGTCGATGCGCTTCGCGATCGCGCTGCTGTCGGTGATCTCGATCGCCAGCGTGATCGGCACCGTGCTCAAGCAGAACGAGCCGTACGCCAACTACGTCAACCAGTTCGGGCCGTTCTGGGCCGAGCTGTTCCATGCGCTGTCGCTGCAGAAGGTCTACAGCTCGTGGTGGTTCCTGCTGATCCTGGCCTTCCTGGTGGTGTCCACGTCGCTGTGCCTGGTGCGCAATGCGCCGAAGATGGTCAGCGACATGCGCTCGTGGAAGGACCATGTGCGCGAGCGCAGCCTGCGCGCCTTCCACCACCGCGTCGAGTTCGACGCCGCGCCGCCGCGGGCTGGCGCCGTGCAGCGCCTCGGCGCGCTGCTGGCCAACCGCGGCTATCGCGTGCGCCAGGTCGAGCATGACGGCGCCACGCTGCTGGCGGCCAAGGCCGGCGCCGCCAACAAGCTGGGCTATATCCTCGCGCACGCGGCGATCGTGGTGATCTGCATCGGCGGGCTGCTCGATGGCGACATG
>NZ_AMPR02000426.1:0-23164 GCF_000307735.3 Cupriavidus sp. HPC(L)
GATGATTTCGGGCGCGATCACCGCTTCGGTCATCTTGCGCGCGAGCCCACTCTGAATCAGATACAGCAGGCCGGCGTGGAAAAGCAGAACGGCAAGCGTGATCTTGAGGAAACGTTGATCGAACATGTGAGACAACAAATTTCGGCTAACCGGCGTTGCAGGCGCGGCCTTCCGCCCGAAGGCGGCATCGGTGTGTCGGGCGCGAGCGGCGCGGCGATTGGGCTGTTCCGAGGCTGTTCTGCAGCCGTTCCAGCAATCTATTTACGGCGAAACAGCACCAGCGAAATACCGCAACCAACCAGCAGGCTAATCAGCAGTTCCATGATAAACGCTCCTTCAAAGTCAAAGCCCGGGGGAGCGCCACTCTCTGGCAGCGTGTCAGCGCGTGAGTATAAACGATAATGATTCCTATTTGTCGGCCTTCTCGCCACTTGACCCTGCTGAAGGCCGGGTCGTTTGCCGGCCATGCCTGCGGGGTCGCCCCGACTAACCGCCCCCGGCAAAGCGAGCTAGCATACGAAAAAAGGGCCCGGTGAACTGGCAGGCAGCCGGCGCGACAAACGGTAGAAGCAGGCGAAACAGCAGGCGATCGCGGTCGATAACAGAGCACGCGGCAGGAACAGCGGCAAAGCAGGCCGAGAACCAAGCGAAAAAAACGGCGAAGGAAGCGGCGGCGACGGTCCCCCGTCGCTCGTCCGGGACGAGGAGCCTTGCCCATGGATTTCACCCGCAGCATCGACGAGGACCGGCCGGCGCTGTTGCGCGCGGCCCCCGGGGCGGGCGCCACCACGGCGCTCGACTGGATGTGCGCCCAGTTCGCATTGCGCGTGGTCTGCGCGCTCGGGCCGCGTTTCAATCTGCGCAGCAATATCAACGACGTGCTGACGGTCAGCGCGCAGGAACTGGTCTGGCCCTATGGCGTGGTAATGCGCGTGCAGCGCTTTCTCGCCGCGCGCTGCGCCGACATGCCGGCCTGGCGCGGCGCCGGCCGGCTCGCTCCGGAGGAGTTTCTCGAGCGGCACGGCCAGTGGAACAGCGCCTTCGACGAGGGGGCGCTGTTCTATTACCTGGACGAGTACGTCAAGCACCATGCCAAGGACATGTTCACCGTGTTCGAGGTATCGGCCGCCGCGCTGGCCGCGCGGCTCGACGGCGAGCGCGTGCTGCTGGTCCGCAATATCGACATGCTCAGCCATGTGCTGGACCTGCCCGACCACGAGCGCAAGCTGTTGCTGTTCGCCGCGCTGGCCAAGTACAAGCGCGACCTGCGCGCCGTGATGGTCGACTGCAAGGTCGCGCACAGCCAGGAGGCGTTCCAGATCCTGGCTGGGCTGACCGGCGCCACCGCGGCCCAGGTCGCCGCCTCGCTGCGGCCGGGCTCGCGGCTGGAGACGCTGAACCTGATCGAGCAGCCGCTGCCCGAGAACAGCGTGACCGACCTGGGCGACCTGATGCGGCTGTCCGACCGGCTGCTGCATGTGCTGCTCGGCAACTACGCCGACGAGGCCGAGATGATGGCGGTGTTCACCCGGCCGGCCGCGCCGCCGACGCTGTCGAGCACCGACTATCCCCATGTCGAGAGCGATGCCCGCTACCTGACCGCGCTGCTGGCCAACGCCACGCGCCAGCATGCCGAGGGCGTCAACGTGCTGATCTACGGGCCGCCCGGCACCGGCAAGACCGAATTTGCACGGCTGCTCGCGCGCGAGGCCGGCTGCGAGCTGTACGAGGTCGACTGCCTGGACCGCGACGGCAACAGCCTGTCGGGCAAGGACCGTTACCGCTCGCTGCAGGTGTCGCAGGCCTTCCTGCGCGGCCGCGCCAATACCGCGCTGCTGTTCGACGAGGTCGAGGACGTGTTCCCGGGCTCGGCGCGGGAGCTGATGAGCCTGTTCGGCCAGGAGGACACGCGCGGTTCGGTCAACGGCAAGGCCTGGGTCAACCAGACGCTCGAGCGCAATCCGGTGCCGGTGATCTGGATCTCCAATTCGATCCGGCAGATCGATCCCGCCTATCTGCGCCGCTTCCAGTTCCATCTGGAGCTGCGCATTCCGCCGCCGCAGGTACGCGAGAACATCATCCGCAAGCATCTGGGCGGACTGGCGGTCAGCGATGGCTTTATCGCGTCGCTGGCGGCGCGCCGCACGCTGACGCCGGCGCAGGTGCAATCGGCTGCGCGCTTCGTGCAGCTGGCCCAGCCCGGCATCGGCGAGCCGGTCGAGACGCTGATCCTGCGCCAGCTCGAGCACGCCGACCGCGCGATGGGCCTGCGGCCGGAAGCGGAGACGCGGCCGGTGGTCACGCATTACCGGCTCGACCGGCTGAACCTGGAGACGCGCTATCGCGTCGAGCGCATCATCCAGGCGCTGCAGGCGCGGCGCCGCGGCACGCTGTGTTTCTACGGCCCGCCGGGCACCGGCAAGACGGCGCTGGCCGAACATATCGCCGCCGCGCTGGAGCTGCCGCTGATGATGCGGCGGGCCTCGGACCTGATGAGCAAGTACGTCGGCGAGACCGAGCAGCAGATCGCGGCGATGTTCGCGCGCGCCGAGGAAGACGGCGCGGTGCTGCTGCTCGACGAGGCCGACAGCTTCATGCAGAGCCGGCAGCAGGCGGTGCGCAATTACGAGGTGTCCGAGGTCAACGAGATGCTGCAGGGGATGGAGCGGTTCAACGGCATCTTCGTCTGCACCACCAATCTGTTCGACCGGCTCGACGAGGCCGCCTTGCGCCGCTTCTCGTTCAAGATCCGCTTCATGCCGCTGCTGCCGGCGCAGCGCGAATCGATGTTCGTCGACGAGGCGCTCGACGGCGACGCGTCGGCACTCGACGAGGCGATGCGGCGCGAGCTGGCCGGGCTCGACGGCCTGACGCCGGGCGACTTTGCCACCGTCAAGCGGCAATGCGCGCTGCTGGGCGAGGCGCTGACGCCCGACGAATTCCTCGCGCAGCTGCGCCAGGAGCATGCGGTCAAGCCGGAGGTCAGGGAGCGCCGTCAGGTCGGCTTCGTGCGCTGAGGCAACAACGCCGGGCGGCGCCGCGCAAGGAGCCGCGCAAGGAGGCGCGAGATCAGGGCGTGATCGGCGCCGGTTCGATCACCACAGTCTCGGCCGCGGCATCGACATGCAGCAGCGCCCGCGCCATCCGGCGCAGGTGTTCGGCATCGCTGGTGGTGCAGTAGCGCGCCACCGCGATCGGATTCGCGCCAGCGTCCACGCCGCTGCCGGCGTCGGCCGCCAACCCGTGCTCGGCCAGCTTGCGCTGCAGTTGCCGCGCGACCGCGACGCCGGTATCGATCAGCGTCATCCGCCCGCCGATCAGCTCGCGCACGGTTTCGCTGAGGAACGGATAGTGGGTGCAGCCGAGCACCAGCGTATCGGCGCCGGCTTCCAGCATCGGCGCGAGGCACGTCTGCAGCCGCTCGCGCACCAGCGGTCCGTCGACATCGCCCTGTTCGATGCGCGCGACCAGCCCGCCGCCGGGCTGGCAGACGAAGCGGCACTGGTCCTCCAGCGAATGCAGCAGCCGCGCGAACTTGTCGCTGGCCAGCGTATTGGCGGTGGCCAGCACGCCGACCACCTTGCTGCGGCTGGCCGCCACCGCAGGCTTCAGTCCCGGCTCGACGCCGACGATCGGCAAGGGCAGGCGCTCGCGCAGCGCCTGGATGCCGTGCGCGGTGGCCGTATTGCAGGCCACCACCAGCGCCTTGCAGCCCTGCGCAGCCAGCCATTCGCAGGCCTGCAGCGTGCGGGCCTGCACGAACGCCTGCGGCTTGTCGCCATAGGGCGCATAGCGCGAGTCGGCGAGATAGAGCAGGTTTTCGTGCGGCAGCAGCGCGCGCACCTCTCGCAGCACGGACAGGCCGCCGAGGCCGGAATCGAAGATGCCGATGGGGAAGCGGGACACGGGGGAGAGCTTGCCAAGGGGAATAGGGGGCGGTTGCCCTCTCCCCCGGCCCCTCTCCCGCAAGCGGGCGAGGGGAGCCAACCAATCGCGCCGGAGACTGCCCGGGGTGTGCTCCCTCTCCCGCTTGCGGGAGAGGGAGGAAACCAATCGCGTTGGAAACTGCCCGGTGTGCGCTTCCTCTCCCGCTTGCGGGAGAGGGTTGGGGAGAGGGGCAGGGGCGGTCGATGGTCGCGGGCGATGGCTATCGCCGCAGACTCACCGAACTCAGACCCTTAACCCGCCGCGACCGGAATCTTGCCGATCCTGGCCTGCCATTCCGCGGGGCCGGTCTTGTGCACCGACGTACCGCTGCTGTCGACCGCGACCGTCACCGGCATGTCCTTGACGTCGAACTCGTAGATCGCTTCCATGCCGAGGTCTTCGAACGCCAGCACCTTGGCGCCGCGGATCGCCTTCGACACCAGGTAGGCCGCGCCGCCGACCGCCATCAGGTAGGCCGACTTGTGCTTCTGGATCGATTCGATCGCCACCGGGCCGCGCTCGGCCTTGCCGATCATCGCGATCAGGCCGGTCTGCGACAGCATCGTCTCGGTGAACTTGTCCATCCGCGTGGCGGTGGTGGGGCCGGCCGGGCCGACCACTTCGTCGCGCACCGGATCGACCGGACCGACGTAGTAGATCACGCGGTTGGTGAAGTCGATCGGCAGCTTCTCGCCCTTGGCCAGCATGTCGGCGATGCGCTTGTGCGCGGCGTCGCGGCCGGTCAGCATCTTGCCGTTCAGCAGCAGCGTCTGGCCCGGCTTCCACGAGGCCACTTCCTCGGGCGTCAGCGTGTTCAGGTCGACGCGCTTCGAGGTTTCGGTGTTCGGTGCCCACTCGACCTTCGGCCACTGCGACAGGTCCGGCGCTTCCAGCCTGGCCGGGCCGCTGCCGTCCAGCGTGAAGTGCACGTGGCGGGTGGCGGCGCAGTTCGGGATCATCGCCACCGGCTTGGACGCGGCGTGCGTCGGGCAGGCCATGATCTTGACGTCCAGCACGGTGGCCAGGCCGCCCAGGCCCTGCGCGCCGATGCCCAGCGCATTGACCTTCTCGTACAGCTCGACGCGCAGCTCCTCGATCCAGTCCTTCGGACCGCGGGCGATGATGTCCTGGATGTCGATCGACTCCATCAACGATTCCTTGGCCATCACCATCGCCTTCTCGGCGGTGCCGCCGATGCCGATGCCGAGCATGCCGGGCGGGCACCAGCCCGCGCCCATGGTCGGCACGGTCTTGAGCACCCAGTCGACGATCGAGTCGGACGGGTTCAGCATCACGAACTTGGACTTGTTCTCCGAGCCGCCGCCCTTGGCCGCGACCTGGATGTCCACCTTGTCGCCCGGCACGATCTCGTAGTGGATCACGGCCGGCGTGTTGTCCTTGGTGTTCTTGCGGCCGCCTTCGGGCGGGTTGACGATCGAGGCGCGCAGCACGTTGTCGGGGTGGGTGTAGCCCCGGCGCACGCCCTCGTTGATCATGTCGGTCAGGCCCATGGTGGCGCCGTCCCAGCGCACGTCCATGCCGACCTTGACGAAGACGGTCACGATGCCGGTGTCCTGGCAGATCGGGCGCTTGCCTTCGGCGCACATGCGGCTGTTGGTCAGAATCTGCGCGATCGCGTCCTTGGCCGCCGGACTTTGTTCCAGCTCGTAGGCACGGCCCAGGCTGGTGATGTAGTCCATCGGGTGGTAGTAGCTGATGTACTGCAGGGAGTCGGCGACGCTCTGGATCAGGTCTTCTTGCTTGATGACGGTCATGTCTTGTGGGGGAGGGCAGTCGGACAAAAGCGGACGAAAATTCCGCCCGAATCATACACCCCCTCGCCAGACGCGTCCCGGACGGAGGGCGGCTGCCTGCCGTTAAAAGTTGCGTTAATTCCACATCGTGCGCGAATATCGGACAAACGGTGGACGACCGCGGCGCAATAAAAAACCGCGGCGCCGGCCGCGGTTTTTGTTCAGTGCGCAGTTCGAGTTACAGCCCCCGATCCTGCAGCGCCGGATGCGAGTGCGTGATCATCTTGTCGACCCACGCCATCGCGATTGCAGAGAACAGGAAGGCGACGTGGATCACCACCTGCCACATGATCGTATGGGTGTCGCGCTGTCCCGCGTCGATGAAGGTCTTCAGCAGATGGATCGACGAGATGCCGATCAGCGCCATCGACAGCTTGACCTTCAGCACGCCGGCATTGACGTGGTCCAGCCATTCCGGCTCGTCCGGATGGTTGTCGATGCCCAGCCGCGAGACGAAGGTCTCGTAGCCGCCGACGATCACCATGATCAGCAGGTTCGAGATCATCACCACGTCGATCAGGCCCAGCACCACCAGCATGATCTTGTTCTCGTCGTACTCGGTGACGTGGGCCAGCAGATGCCAGACCTCCATCAGGAAGTGATAGACGTAGACGCCTTGCGCGACGATCAGGCCGAGGTACAGCGGCAGCTGCAGCCAGCGCGAGGCGAAGATCAGACGGGGAATCGGGCGCATCCGATGCGGCTCCGGCGATAAGTTCGATGCCATGGTGGTTGCGTTAGCTTTGCGTAAGGGGTTGTGTTGCTCGGTACGGAAAGGACGCGCCGGCCGACGGCCGATCATGCGGCGCGCCGGTCAGCGGCCGCGGGATTGTACCGTGGCGCCATGTCGGGACTCGACGCCGGCGGACTCGACGCTGGCGGACTCGACACGGGAGGGCTCCATGCCGCCGGCATCGCCTCCGCGGTCCCCGCGTGCGGCCGCCGCGCGCGCCAACTTGCCGGGCCAGCTCGCCAGTGCGATGCCCGCCAGCACGCAGACCAGCGCGACGCCGTGCGCCCAGCCCGGCGTTTCGCCGAGGAACACGATGCCGTACAGCGCCGCGGCGATCGGCAGCACCGAGGTGAACACGCCGGCCAGTTGCGCCGGCACATGGCGGATGCCCTTCATCCACAGCCAGAACGAGAACACGCTGGCGGACAGCGCGTACCACAGCACCATGGCCCACACGTGCAGCGGCACGGCGCTCGCGTCGAAGTCGAGCAGCGGCACCAGCCCCAGCGGCAGCATCAGCAGGCCGCCGATCAGATGCGTATAGGCGCAGATCTCGATCGCGGCCAGCGTCTGCGCCAGCCGCCTGGACAGGATCACGTAGATCGATTCGCAGACCACCGCGCCCATCACCATCAGGTTGCCGAGCAGCGCATCGCCGCTCGCGCCGCCTGGCTGGCCGCCGCGGGCGATATTGAGCACCGCGATGCCGACCACCGCCAGCAGCACCGCCAGCACGGTGCGGCGCGACAGCCGTTCGCGCAGCACCAGCCACGACAGGATCGCGACCGTTGCGGGAATCGTGCTGGTGATGACGCCGGCGGACATCGCGCTGGTCAGGCGCACGCCGCCGAGCATCAGCAGCGTGAACAGGAAGGTCCCGAAGAAGGCCTGCAGGAACAGGTTGAACCACTCGCGGCGGGACACGCGGCGCATCCGCGCGGGCCGGTACCACGGCGACAGGCAGACGATGGCGATCACGAAGCGCAGCAGCGCGAACAGCAGGATCGGCACATGGGCGACGATCGCCTTGCCAAGGCCGACATTGCTGCCGACCAGCGCCATCGACGCGGCCAGCAGCAGGGCATTCAGGGGAACGGAAGGGGGCACGGGTTCGGTACTCGGTGGCACTTCGCGCGAGCGGGGCGATGACCGAGATCGCGCCGCATACTGGGCGAAAACGGGCTGCCAACGCGCTGCCAACGCGCTGCGAGCGGGCCGCAGGCCAGCCTCGATCGGCGCGGCAGCGCGCGCCATCGCACGCGCCGGGCGATTATAGCTATGCTAGCCTTAAGGCTTAGGCTTCACATGCGGACGCCGCGACCATCCCCGCGGCGCGCCCGCGCAGCCGGCATCATTGCTGCGTCGCAATGCGCCTTCGCCCTGAAAGCGGGGAGGGACGCGAAGGACGGAAAGGACAGGCAAGGACAGCGTCAGGTTGCAGTAAGCCGCGCAGCGTAGCGTTGCGGCAAAAGTATCGAAGCCATATCCGGCCTTTCAGGAGACGAGCTATGTCCGCCATCGAATCGGTGATGCAAGAGCATCGCGTATTCCCCCCACCCGAATCGTTCGCCAAGAGCGCCGCCATTTCCGGCATGGACGCCTATCGCGCGCTGTGCGAAGAGGCCGAGCGCGACTACGAAGGCTTCTGGGCGCGCCACGCCCGCGAGCAGCTGGTCTGGGCCAGGCCGTTCACCAAGGTGCTCGACGAGAGCAATGCGCCGTTCTACAAGTGGTTCGAGGACGGCCAGTTGAACGCCTCGTACAACTGCCTGGAGCGCAATCTCGAGAACGGCAACGCCGACAAGGTCGCGATCGTGTTCGAGGCCGACGACGGCACGGTGAGCCGCGTCACCTATCGCGAGCTGCATGCGCGCGTGTGCCAGCTGGCCAATGGCCTGAAGGCGCTGGGCATCAGGAAGGGCGACCGCGTCGTCATCTACATGCCGATGTCGGTCGAGGGCGTCTGTGCGATGCAGGCGTGCGCCCGCATCGGCGCCACGCACTCGGTCGTGTTCGGCGGCTTCTCCGCCAAGTCGCTGCAGGAGCGGCTGGTCGACGTCGGCGCGGTGGCGCTGCTGACCGCCGACGAGCAGATGCGCGGCGGCAAGGCGCTGCCGCTGAAGGCGATCGCCGACGAGGCACTGGCGCTGGGCGGCTGCGAGGCGGTCAAGCACGTGGTGGTCTATCGCCGCACCGGCGGCAAGGTCAACTGGGTCGAGGGGCGTGACCGCTGGCTCGACGAGGTCTGCGCCGGCCAGCCCGAGACCTGCGAGGCCGAGCCGGTCGACGCCGAGCATCCGCTGTTCGTGCTCTATACCTCGGGCTCGACCGGCAAGCCCAAGGGCGTGCAGCACAGCACCGGCGGCTATCTGCTGTGGGCCTTGATGACGATGAAATGGACCTTCGACATCAAGCCCGACGACCTGTACTGGTGCACCGCCGACATCGGCTGGGTCACCGGCCACACCTACATCGCCTACGGCCCGCTGGCGGCCGGCGCCACGCAGCTGATGTTCGAGGGCATCCCGACCTATCCGAACGCCGGCCGCTTCTGGGACATGATCGCGCGGCACAAGGTCAGCGTGTTCTACACCGCGCCGACCGCGATCCGTTCGCTGATCAAGGCCGCCGAGGCGGACCAGGCGGTCCATCCGAAGCAGTACGACCTGTCGAGCCTGCGCCTGCTGGGCACCGTCGGCGAGCCGATCAATCCGGAAGCCTGGATGTGGTACCACGAGAACATCGGCCGCGGCCGCTGCCCGATCGTCGATACCTTCTGGCAGACCGAGACCGGCGGCCACATGATCACGCCGCTGCCGGGCGCGACGCCGCTGGTGCCGGGCTCGTGCACGTTGCCGCTGCCGGGCATCATGGCCGCGGTGGTCGACGAGACCGGGCAGGACGTGCCCAACGGCAGCGGCGGCATCCTGGTGGTCAAGCGTCCGTGGCCGGCGATGATCCGCACCATCTGGGGCGATCCGGAGCGCTTCAAGAAGAGCTACTTCCCGGCCGAACTGGGCGGCAAGCTCTATCTGGCCGGCGACGGCGCGGTGCGCGACAAGGAAACCGGCTACTTCACGATCATGGGCCGCATCGACGACGTGCTGAACGTGTCGGGCCACCGCATGGGCACGATGGAGATCGAGTCGGCGCTGGTCGCCAACCCGATCGTCGCCGAGGCCGCCGTGGTCGGCCGTCCCGATGACACCACCGGCGAGGCGATCTGCGCGTTCGTGGTGCTCAAGCGCGCGCGTCCGACCGACGACGAGGCAGCGCAGATCGCCAACGAGCTGCGCAACTGGGTCGCCAAGGAGATCGGGCCGATCGCCAAGCCGAAGGACATCCGCTTCGGCGACAACCTGCCGAAGACGCGCTCGGGCAAGATCATGCGCCGCCTGCTGCGTTCGCTGGCCAAGAACGAGGAGATCACGCAGGACACCTCCACGCTGGAGAATCCCGCGATCCTCGAACAGCTGCGGCAGGCCAAGTAAGACCGGCCGCGCGAAGCGGGCGCCGCGATCACGGCGCCCGCTTCGCATTTGGCTGCCGCCGCCTTCTTCCTCTCCGTCCCGCCCACCCCACGCCCATGGCCCAGGCCCAGTCGCGCTTTCGCCGCCGGCTGCTGCTGTACTACGGCCTGTTCACGCTCGGACTGTTCGGCTTCATCGGCATGATGGGGCTGCTCGAGCGTTCCAACGCCGACGCGCTGTGGCTCGGCTACGTCTTCCTGTTCATCACCATCGCGATCTATGCCTGCATCGGGCTGATCTGCCGCACCGCCGACCTGCACGAATACTACGTCGCGGGCCGGCGCGTGCCCGCGATGTTCAACGGCATGGCGATCGCCGCCGACTGGATGAGCGCCGCGTCCTTCATCGGCCTCGCCGGCATCCTGTTCGCCTCCGGCTACGAGGGGCTGGCCTATGTGATGGGCTGGACCGGCGGCTATTGCCTGGTGGCCTTCCTGCTGGCGCCGTATCTGCGCAAGTACGGCGGCTATACGATTCCGGATTTCCTCGCCGCGCGCTACGGTAACGGCAAGCCGGGCGGCAACCTGCCGGTGCGCGGCATCGCGGTGCTGGCCGCCTCGCTGTGTTCCTTCGTCTATCTGGTCGCGCAGATCCAGGGCGTCGGGCTGGTGGTCACGCGCTTCATCGGCGTGGACTTTGCCGTCGGCGTGTTCTTCGGCCTGGCCGGCATCCTGGTCTGCTCGTTCCTCGGCGGCATGCGCGCGGTGACCTGGACCCAGGTCGCGCAGTACATCGTGATGATCGTGGCCTTCCTGGTCACGGTGTCGATGATCGCGTGGAAGCATCATGGCGAGGCGGTGCCGCAGCTGGGCTACGGCACGGTGCTGACCGATGTCGGGCAGCGTGAACGCGAGCTGCTGCGCGATCCGGCCGAGCTCGCGGTGCGCGAACACTACCGGCAGCAGGCGATCGAGCTGCAGGAGCGCATCGCGCGGCTGCCGCAGTCGTTCGACGAGGTGCGCGACGGGCTCAATGCGCGGCTGCTCGAGCTGCGCGCCCGCAACGCGCCGCTGCGCGAGATCAAGGCGGTCGAGCGCGAGCGCGCCGACTATCCGCTGGACCCGGCCGCCGCCCTGCAGCAATGGACCCAGCAGCGCGAGGAAGCGCTCGCACGCAGCCAGCCGCCGGTGCCGGCCACCGAGCCCTATCCCTCGCCGTCGGAAGCGGAGCGCAAGACCGACCGCCTGAACTTCGTGCTGCTGACCTTCTGCCTGATGCTCGGCACCGCGAGCCTGCCGCACATCCTGACGCGGCTCTACACCACGCCGTCGGTCAAGGAGAGCCGCAATTCGGTGGCCTGGGCGGTGTTCTTCATCGCGTTGCTGTACGTCAGCGCGCCCACGCTGGCGGCGCTGGTCAAGTACGAGTTCCTGCACCATCTGGTGGGCACGCCCTATACCGATCTGCCGGCCTGGGTCACGCAATGGCGGCGCATCGATCCGCCGGTGTTCGGCATTCGCGATGTCAATGGCGACGGCATCGTGCAGTGGGCCGAGGTGATGATCCAGCCCGACATGATCGTGCTGGCCGCGCCGGAGATCGCCGGGCTGCCGTATGTGATCTCGGGCCTGGTCGCCGCCGGCGCGCTGGCCGCGGCGCTGTCGACCGCCGACGGGCTGCTGCTGACGATCGCCAACGCGCTGTCGCACGACGTCTTCTATCACATGGTCGACCGCGGCGCGAGCCAGCAGCGGCGCGTGACCACCGCCAAGATCCTGCTGCTCGGCGTCGCCCTGTTCGCGGCCTACGTGACCTCGCTGCGGCCGGGCAACATCCTGTTCCTGGTCGGCGCCGCGTTCTCGCTGGCCGCGTCGAGCTTCTTCCCGGTGCTGGTGCTGGCGATCTTCTGGAAGCGCACCACCGCGGCCGGCGCGTTCGCCGGCATGCTGGCCGGGCTGTCGGTGTCGATCTACTACATCTTCGTCAACTACCCGTTCTTCACGCGGATGACCGGCATCTTCGGCGACCGCTGGTTCGGCGTCGATCCGATCGCGTCGGGCGCGTTCGGCGTGCCGGCCGGGTTTGCGGTCGCGATCGTGGTCAGCCTGCTGACGCGGCGCAATGCGCCGGTGATCGACCGGCTGGTCACCTATCTGCGCAAGGGCTAGTCGAGCGGGGCTGATGCGCAAGGGCTAGCGTTCGCGCAGCGCTTCCGCCGCGCGGTTCAGCGGCTTGACAAGGTAGTCCATCACGGTGCGGCGGCCGGTGCGGATCTCCGCGGTCGCCACCATGCCCGGCAGGATCGGATGGCGCTTGCCGTCCTTCGTCTCCAGGAACGCATGCTGGGTCAGCACATAGACGCGGTAGTAGTAGATGCGCCGGTCGACCTGATCCTCGATGGTGTCCGGCGAGATCCGATCCACCCTGGCCGGCAGCGTGCCGTAGATCGATGGCTCGAACGCGGTGATCTTGACCGTCGCCTCCTGGTTCGGATGGATGAAGGCGATGTCGCGCGGCGACAGCCGTGCCTCGATCAGCAACTGGTCGCCCAGCGGCACGATCTCCATCAGCACACCGCCTGGCGTGATCACGCCGCCGATCGTCGAGACGCGAATGTCCTTGACGATGCCGCGCGCGGGCGAGGTGATCGCGGTGCGGCGCAGCTGGTCGGCGCGTCCCTCGCGCACCTTCAGCAGCGGGCCCAGGTCCGCCATCGTCTTCGCGTAATCGGCCTTCAGCGCGACGTAGTACTCGCTCTGCGTCGAATCGAGCTTGGTGGCGAACTCGGCCACCTTCTGCCGCAGCCGCAGGATCTCGACCTCGTTGGTGGCGCCGGTGCGCAGCAGCGGCAGCGCGATCTGCAGCTCCTGCTCGGCCAGGCGCAGCTGCTGGCGCAGATTGCCGAGGTTCTCGCGGAAGGCCCGGCGGTTGGCGACGAATAGCTGCCGCTCGCGTTCGACCACCGCGGTATCCCTCGCCAGTTCGGCCGGGAAGTTGACCGAGTCGGCGTCGTTCATCTCCGCATGCAGCCGCGCGGCGCGCGCCTGCAGCGCGGCGATCCGTTCCAGCGTCTCCTCCATCGACGAGCGGGCCTGCACCGGGTCCAGCGTGGCGAGCTGCTGGCCGGCCTCGACCACATCGCCCTCGCGCACCGCCAGCTCGGCCAGGATGCCGCCCTCCAGGCTCTGGATGATCTGGCCCTTGGAGGCGGGCGTGACCTTGCCTTCGCCGACCGCGACTTCGTCCAGGCTGGCGAAGGCCGACCACAGCAGGAAGGCCGCGATCGCGCCGATGCCCAGCCACAGCAGCAGGCGTGCGCCGCCGGCGCCGTCTTCGAATCGTGCACGCATCGAGATCTTGTCCATGGCGCTACTCCGCGGCCGTTGCCTGGGCGGGCGCCGCCGGCTTGGCCGGCGTTTGCGCTGCCGCCGTTCGTGGCACCGCCGTGCGCTTGAGCTGGGCCAGCACCTCGTCCTTCGGCCCGTCGCGGACGACGCGCCCGCGCTCGAGGACAACGATGCGGTCGACCAGCGCCAGCACCGGATAGCGGTGTGTGGCGACGATCAGCGTGCGCCGGCCCAGCCATTGGCGCATCCGTTCGATCACCGCCAGTTCGGTACCCTCGTCCAGCGACGCGGTGGGCTCGTCCAGCAGCAGCACCTGCGGGTCGCGCAGGAAGGTGCGGGCCAGCACCAGCACCTGCTTCTGGCCGCCGGACAGGCCGAGCCCGTTCTCGCGGATGCGCAGGTCCAGCCCGTGCGGCTGGTTCAGCAGCAGCTGGTCGGCGCAGGCAAGCCGCAGCGCGCGCAGCAGCTGCTCGTCGGTAGCGAGCGGATTGGCGATCAGCAGGTTGTCGCGCAGCGTGCCGTAGAAGGGGCTCGATTCCTGCAGCACGCTGCCAATGTCGCGGCGGATGTCGGCGACGTCGATCAGCTCCATCGGCGTGTCGTCCAGCACGATGCGGCCCTGCGTCGGCGAAGCCAGCCCGCCGGCGAGCCGCAGCAGCGTCGACTTGCCGGCGCCGACGCGCCCCAGGATCGCGATGCGTTCGCCCGGCGCGATGCGCAGCTGCGGAACCGTCAGCACCGGCTTTTCCTGCGGGTCGAAGCCGAAGGCCACGTTCTCGAAGCGATAGCCGCCCCGCAGCACCGGCTTGTGATAGGTGTCCCTGTCGGGATCGTGGTCCACCGGCAGCCGCAGCAGCTCGTCCAGCGCCTTCTTGCCGACGCGCGCGTTCTGGATGCGGCCCAGCACCGCGGGGATCTGCGCCAGCGGCGCGATGGTCCGGCTGGTGAGGATCGAGCAGGCCAGCACCGCGCCGAATGACAGGTTGCCGTCGAGGATGCCGTAGACGCCGGCGATCACCACGCCGACATAGGCGATCTGCTGCACCGTCTGCGACACGTTGACCAGCAGTCCGGCGATGAAGCGCTGCTTCAGCCCGATCTCGCCGTTGACGTGGTTGGCGTGGTCCCACAGCCCGCGGAAGCGCGGCTCGGCCTGCAGCGACTTGATGTCCTCGGCGCGGTAGATCGACTCCATCAGGATCGCATTGCGCAGCGCGGCCTCGGCCATTCCCTCGCGCGACAGCCGGGCCAGCGGGATCTGCGCCAGCAACCCCGGCAGGATCAGCAGCGGGATCGCCGCCAGCGGAATCGCCACCAGCCAGCCGCCCAGTACCCAGATGATGAACAGGAAGGCCGCGACGAAGGGCAGGTCGATCAGCACGCCAAGCGTGCTTGAGGTCAACAGCTCGCGCAGCTGTTCGAGATCGCGCAGCTTCGCGATCAGCGTGCCGGGAGAGCGCGGCCGCGCATCGTTGCGGATATCGAGCACGCGGGCAAAGAACATCGCCGACAGCTTGATGTCGACGCGCTTGCCGAAATGGTCGGTGATCGAGACGCGCGCGGTCCGGATCAGCAGTTCGAGCGCCAGCGCGAGCGCCACGCCCGAGGCCAGCACCCACAGCGTATGCAGCGAGCGCGCCGGCACCACGCGGTCCCACACCTGCATCGCGAACAGCGAGGTACCCACCGCCAGCAGATTGCCGAACAGCGAGCCCAGGCCCAGGTCGAGCATCGTGCGCCAGTGCACGGTGAAGATGCCGGTCAGCCACGAGTCCGGCGCCGCGCGCAGATACGCGTCGAGCCGGTCGCCGCGCCGGGTGGTGCGCGCCTGCACCAGCAGCATGCGGCCGCTCGTTTCGCACGCCAGCGCATCGAGCGTCAGGCTGCGCTCGACCGGCTTGCCGTCCAGCGGCAGCAGCAGCGTGGCCACGCCGTTGGCGACGGCGATCACCATGCCGACCGAGCTGGTGTTGCCCTGGCCCAGCGGCACCAGCACCGGCAGCATCACCGGCGACAGCTTCGCCGGCGGCAGCGCGACGAATTGCGCGGACAGGCCGGCGGATGCGGCCAGCTCGGCGATGGCGGTCTCGCGCTGCGCCTCGTCGCGCCCGCTCCACGCCGCGGCATTGCGCAGCTGCTCGGGCGAGGCCTGCACGTTGAGCTGCCGCGCGGCGAGCAGCATCGCATCGATCCATGGCTGCAGCGTCGCCTGTGCCTCGGGTTCGGCCTGGCGCTGAGCCTGGGCCTGGGCCTGCCGCGGGGGCGTTTGCGGGGACTGCCCGGCGGCCTGCGCCAGCGCGCTCAACGAAGTAGGGTCATTCATCGCGTGCGCCTTCCTGCTGCCGCAGCAGCTCCACGAACTTGCCGACCGCGGCATACGCCTTGATGCGGGCGCGGATGCCGTCGGCCATGGCGTTGATCCATTCTTCCTCGGCGAGGAAGATCTCGCGGTCGCGCGTGATCACCTCGGTCAGCGAGCGCTTGTTCAGCATGTATTCCTGCCAGTACAGATTGCGCGAAGAGCGCGACAGCTCGATCACGTTGCGGTAGCTGGCCAGCCGCGCGGCCGCGCCTTCCGCCTCGGTCTGCGCCGCATACAGCGCGGTGCGCGTGCGCAGCCGCTGGTTCTCCAGCGCATCGGCGGCGGCGCGCTCCTGCGCCTGCGCCGCGGCGATGCGGTGCTGCGCGAGCCGGCCCAGCGAGAAGTCGCCGCGGATCGACAGGCCGACCCAGGTATCGTCATTGGCGTTGGCGCGCCCGGTCGACAGCGAACGGCTGACGCCGACGCTGACCGACGGGTAGCGCTCGGCCTTCGCCAGGTCGACATTGGCCGCGGCGGCATCGACGGCGGCGCGTGCCGCCTGCACCGACGGCGTGTCGTCGATCTGGTCGTCGCGGCCGCCGCCGCCTTCGCGCGTGATCCGCTCGATCACGCCACTGGTATTGGCCAGGTCTGCCACCTGTTGCGGACGCGCGCCGATCAGCTCGGCCAGCCTGGTGGCGGCGACGTCGAAGCGGTTGCGCGCCTTCAGCACTTCGGCATTGGCACGCAGCGTGGACACCTCGGCCAGGTCGCGGTCGGACGACACCGACAGGCCGGCGCGCACGCGCTCGCCGATGCGCGCGCGCGTCTCGTTCATCGATTCGACCTGGCGCTGCGCGGCCGCGATCACGGCCTGGCTGGCGGCCAGTTCGACAAAGGTATCGGCGGTATTGGCGGCTACCGTCTCGACGGTATCGGCGAGCTGATGCTGGCTCTTGCCGAGATTGGCGTCGGCCGCCAAGACCTTGCTGCGGGTGCGGCCGAAGTCGTAGAGCAACTGGCTGGCGCCGACCGAGGCGCGCGAGCCGAGGTCGTTGCCGCCGCTGCCGAAGCTGCCGCCGTAGCCGGGCTGCACGCCGTATTCGATCTTCGGGTACCAGGCGGCCTTGGCGACCGAGATTTCGGAAAGATTCTGCGTGACCACCGCGTTCGCGCGGCTGATGTCGGGATGGCGCGCGATCGCGATGCCCACCGCGTTGCGCAGCGTCAGACCGTCGAGGGCGATGCGCTGCGGCGTGGAGGGGCTCGGCATGCCGGCGGAGGCCGCCGACGGCGCCGGCGTCGTGGAAGCGGTGTAGGGCGCCGCCGACGCCGGCCCTGGGCAGGGCAGGACCAGCATCGCCAGCGCGGCAAAGGCGGACAGCGTCGCCGATACCGGCGCGGTACGCAGCGTGTCCCCGGCACGATGCCGGGAATGGAGCGGGCGCTGCCGGGTCCGCGCTCCGTTGGCAAGGAGGGCCACGATGGATCTCAACGATGTCGGTTTCACGAAATCACCACGGTCCGCGGTGAAGGCTTTGACATGTGGCCACGCATCGGTCGCGAGGCAGCGTCGCGGCCGACGGGGTAGTGCAGGGCGGGTCGATGCGGTGGGGCGATGCGGTGGGGCGCGTCTCCTGGTGGTCGGCTCGATGACGGGTCGGTGACGGGATCGATGGAAAGGGTCCGGCGAAGCGGGCGGCGGAACGGGGAGACCGCCGCCCGCCTCGCTCAGACCAGAACCTGACGATTGGCCAGCAGCGTCTCCAGATCGGTATTGACGTTGTTCAGCGTGACCAGCGCTTCCGAGCCGAATGCGGCCCCGGTGCCGTCGCGGTCGATATGGATCACCGTATTGGTGCCGTCGGTGGTCACGCTCAGGTAGTCGCCAATGTTGTCGCCGGCATCGATCGTCGCCACGCCGTCGACGTAGTGCGCCGGACCGTCGCCATCGCCGGTGTAGCCGACCAGCAGGCTCGACAGGTCGATCACGTCGGAGCCGGCTTGTCCGGGCGCCGTCCCCACCGTGAAGTCGGTGATGATGTCGCTGCCGTTGCCGCCGGTACCGTCGTTGCTGACGACCTCGTACAGGAACACATCGCTGCCGGTGCCGCCCGTCATCGTGTCGTTGCCGGCGCCGCCGATCAGCAGGTCGTTGCCGTTGCCGCCGATCAGCGTGTCGTTGCCCGCGCCGCCGCGCAGCAGGTCGTTGCCGTCGCCGCCATCGAGCGTGTCGTCTCCGGCGTAGCCGTACAGCCGGTCGCTGCCGTTGGTGCCGGTACGCGTATCGGCCCCCGACGTGCCTTCGACGATGGCGCTCGACTGGCTCGAGCCCAGCAGGCCGGCGAGTACCTCGGCGCTTGCCAGCTGGCTGGCGCTGGCGGTATCGGTCAGCCCCGTGGTGTCGGTCGCGGTGATCGTGAAATTCGACAGCAGGTCCAGGCTGACGCCCAGCAGGCCGCCTTCGATCGTCACCGAGCCGAGCAGCTCGTTGAGCCGCAGCGTATCGATCGGCCCGCCGTCGGCGGAAGTGATCGTCAGCGTCGACACTGCCCCGATCACGCCCAGGATGCCCGGGTCGTGCAGCGGAACCACGTTGATGCCCAGCTCCGCGGCAAGCTCGGCGTTGTATCCGAGGCGCTGCAGCGGCAGGCCGATCAGGCCGCCGTAGCGCAGCACCACCTGCTGGATGTTGTTGTTGTAGTCGCTCGCGCCGAACACCTGCTGCGAACTCAGGTCGATCAGCCCCAGCACGTTGGCGTCGACGATGCCCAGCAGCCCGCCCGATTCCTGCGCGGAGACTTCCGGCGCGACGTCGGTCTCGATGGTGAAGTCCTGCGTGGTGCTGCTGCCGATATTGCCGGCGGCATCGATGACCCGGACCGCCACCGAGTGGTTACCGTCGGCGAACTGATGATTGCTTGCCGACCACGACCACGTGGTGCCGTTGACGCTCGCCTGCGTCCAGGTATTGCCGCCGTCGTAGCTGACCTCGACCCGGTCGCCGGCAGCGAGCGGCGCGCTCAGCGTCCCGCTGAAGGTCGGCGTGGTATCGCCGGTGATCCAGTCTCCCGCGGTGCCGGTGTCGTCGGTGACGCCAGTGATGGCCACCGTGGCGGCGGGCGCCGCGGTATCGACGGTCAGGTTGAACGCCGCGCTGGCGGGGCTGGCATTGCCGGCCGCATCGGTCGCGGTGGCGGTCAGCGCATAGCTGCCGTCGGTCAGCGGGGTGGTCGGCGTGAAGGTCCAGTTGCCGGTGCCATCGGCGGTGACGGTCCCCAGCAGCGTGGTGCCGTTGAAGATCCGGACCGTGCTGTTGGCCTCGGCCGTACCGGCGATCGTCGGCGTGCTGTCGTTGGTGCTGCCGCCCGAAGTCAGCGGGCCGCTGACCGGGTCCACATCGTCGGTGACGCTGGCAATCGTCGGGATGGCAGGAACGGTCGCGTCGATGGTCGCGGTCGCCGGCGCGCTGACGTTACCCGCGGCGTCGGTCGCCGTGACCGCGATGGCGGTGCCGTCGGCCAGCGGCGTCGCCGGCGAGTAGGTCCAGTTGCCGCTGCCATCCGCGGTAACCGTGGCGTCCGCCGTGCCGTCGCCATCGGTATCGATGCCGATGGTGCTGTTGGCCTCCGCGGTGCCGGCGATGGTGTTGCCGGTGAACTGCGTGATCAGCGGCACGCCGGGCGCCGCGGTGTCGACGGTCAGGTTGAACGCCGCGCTGGCGGCCCCGGCATTGCCGTCGCCATCGGTTGCGGTGGCGGTCAGCACGTAGCTGCCGTCCGCCAGCGGCGTGGTCGGCGTGAACGTCCAGTTGCCGCTGGCGTCGGCGGTCACGCTGCCGAGCAGCGTGGTGCCGTTGAAGATCTGCACCGTGCTGTTGGCCTCGGCCGTGCCCGCGATCGTCGGCGTGGTGTCGTTGGTGCTGCCGCCCGAGGTCAGCGGACCGCTGGCCGGATCGGCGTCGTCGGTCACCGTGGTGATCAGCGGCGCGTTCGGCGCCGTGGCATCGACGATGTCGGTGGCCGGTGCGCTGGTATTGCCGGCCGCGTCGCTGGCGGTGACGCTGATGGCCGTGCCATCGGCCAGCGGCGTCGCAGGCGAGTAGCTCCAGTTGCCAGCGGCATCCGCGCTCACTGTGGCGTCGGCGGTGCCGTCGCCATTGGTGTCGATCTCGATGGTGCTGTTGGCGTCCGCGGTGCCGGCGATCGTCGTGCCGCTGGCCTGGGTGATCTGCGGTACGGCCGGCGGGGCGGTATCGACGGTGAAATCGAATGGCGTGCTGGCCGGGCCGGTGTTGCCGGCGGTGTCGGTGGCAACCGCGGTCAGCGCGTAGTTGCCGTCGGCCAGCGGCGTGGTCGGCGTGAAGGACCAGTTGCCGGTGCCATCCGCGGTCGCGGTGCCCAGCAGCGTGGTGCCGTTGAAGATCTGCACCGTGCTGTTGGCCTCGGCCGTGCCGGCGATCGTCGGCGTGGTGTCGTTGGTGCTGCCGCCCGATGCCACCGGGCCGGTGACCGTGCCGGTATCGTCGGTGACGCTGTCGATTGCCGGCGCGGCCGGCGGCGTGCCGTCGATCGTCACCGTATCGGGCGTGCTGACATTGCCGGCGGCATCGACGGCAGTAACCGTGACGACGGTGCCGTCGGGGAGCGGCGTGGCAGGCGTGTAGGTCCAGTTGCCGCTGCCGTCGGCGGTGACGGTCGCCTCGGGCGTGCCGTCGCCGTCGGTGTCGATCTGCACGGTGCTGTTGGCTTCCGCGGTGCCGGTCAGCGTGGTGCCGTTGCTGTCGTCGACGGACGGCTGGGCCGGCGGGGCGGTGTCCAGCGTGAAGTCGAACGCCGCGCTGGCCGGGCCGGTATTGCCGGCCGCGTCGGTCGCGGTGGCCGTCAGCGCGTAGCTGCCGTCGGTCAGCGGCGTGGTCGGCGTGAAGGTCCAGGCGCCGGTGCCGTCGGCGGTGACGGTGCCCAGCAGCGTGGTGCCGTTGAAGATCTGTACCGTGCTGTTCGCTTCGGCGGTGCCGGCGATCGTCGGGGTGCTGTCATTGGTGCTGTCCCCGGAAGTCAGCGGCGCGGAGACCGGACCGGCGTCGTCGACCACCGTGTCGATCGAAGTCGCGGTTGGCGCCGCGGCGTCGACCGTCTCGGTGGCCGGCGCGCTGGTGTTGCCGGCGGCATCGGTCGCCGTGACGGTGACGACGGTGCCGTCGGGCAGCGGCGTGGCCGGCGTGTAGCTCCAGTTGCCGCTGCCATCGGCCGTGACGGTGGCATCGGACGTGCCGTCGCCATTGGTGTCGATATTGACGGTGCTGTCCGCTTCGGCCGTACCCTGCAGAACCGTGCCGTTGGTCGGGTCGATGGTCGGCAGTGCGGGCGGCGCGGCATCGACGGTTTCGGTCGCCGGCGCGCTGGTGTTGCCCGCGGCGTCCGTCGCGGTGACGCTGACCACGGTGCCGTCGGCCAGCGGCGTGGCCGGCGTGTAGGTCCAGTTGCCCGCGCCATCGGCCGTGACCGTGGCGTCGGCCGTGCCGTCGCCGTTGGTGTCGATCCGGACGGTGCTGTTGGCCTCGGCGGTGCCCTGGAGCACCGTACCGTTGGTCGGATCGATGGTCGGCACGGCGGGCGGCGCCGCGTCGACCGTCTCGTCGGCCGGCGCGCTGACGTTGCCCGCGGCGTCCGTTGCGGTGACGCGGACCACGGTGCCGTCGGCCAGCGGTACGCCCGGCGTAAAGCTCCAGTTGCCCTGGCCATCGGCCGTCACGGTGCCGTCGGCAGTGCCGTCGCCATTGGTATCGATCGCGATGGTGCTGTATGCCTCCGCGGTGCCGATGATCGTGGTGCCATTGGCCTGCGCGATGACCGGTACGGCAGGGGCGGCAGTATCGAGTGTGAAGTCGAATGCGGCGCTGGCCGGGCTGGTGTTGCCGGCGGCGTCGGTGGCAACGGCCGTCAGCGAATAGCTGCCGTCGGCTAGCGGCGTGGTCGGCGTGAAGGTCCAGTTGCCGCTGCCGTCGGCGGTGACCGTGCCGAGCAGCGCGGTGCCGTTGAAGATCTGCACGGTGCTGTTGGCTTCCGCGGTGCCGGCGATCGTCGGCGTGGCGTCGTTGGTGCTGCCGCCCGAGGTCAGCGGGCCGCTGGCCGGGTCCACGTCGTCGGTGACGCTGCCGATCGACGGTGCCGTCGGCGCGACGGAGTCGATGGTGGCGGTGACGGGCCCGCTGCTGTTGCCGGCGGCATCGAGGGCGGTCACGCTGACGGTGGTGCCGTCGGCCAGCGGCGTGGCGGGGGTATAGCTCCAGTTGCCGCCGCCATCGGCGTTGACCGTGGCATCGGGCGTGCCGTCGCCGTTCAGGTCGATCGCAATGGTGCTGCCGGCTTCGGCCGTGCCGGCCAGCGTGGTGCCGGTGGCCTGCGTGATGGCCGGGGCGGCAGGAGCGGCGGTATCGACGGTCAGGACGAAGGCGGTTCCCGGTCCGCTGACATTGCCGACCGCATCGGTCGCCGTCGCCGTCAACGAATAGCTGCCGTCGGCCAGCGGCGTGGTCGGCGTGAAGGTCCAGTTGCCGCTGCCGTCGGCGGTCACGGTGCCGAGCAGCGTGGCGCCGTTGAAGATCTGCACGGTGCTGTTCGCTTCCGCGGTACCGGCGATCGTCGGCGTGGTGTCGTTGGTGCTGCCTCCCGAGGTCAGCGGACCGCTGACCGGGTCGGTGTCGTCCGTGACGCCGGAAATCGCCGGCGCGGCAGGGGCGGCCGCGTCGACGGTCGTCGTCGCGGGGCCGCTGGTATTGCCGGCCGGGTCCGTTGCCGTGACGGTGACCGTGGTGCCGTCCGGCAGCGGCGAGGTCGGCGTGTACGTCCAGTTGCCGCCGCCGTCGGTGGTGACGGTGGCGTCCGGTGAGCCGTCGCCGTTCAGGTCGATGCCGACGGTGCTGCCCGCTTCCGCGGTGCCGCTCAGCGTGGTGCCGTTGGTCGGATTGACGGTCGGGGTGGCCGGGGGCTGGGCGTCGACGGTCGTGGTCGCGGGCTCGCTGGTATTGCCGGCCGGGTCGGTGGCGACCACGGTCACCTTGGTGCCGTCCGGCAGCGGCGAGGTCGGGGTATAGGTCCAGTTGCCGTTGCCATCGGCGACGACCGTGGTATCGGGCGTGCCGTCGCCGTTCAGGTCGATGCCGACCGTGCTGCCGGCCTCCGCGGTCCCGCTGAGCGTCGCGCCATTGCTGGGGTTGAGTGTCGGCGTGGCGGGCGCCGTGGTGTCGATCGTCACGTCGATCACCGTGGGCTCGCTGGTCTTGCCATCGCTGCCGGTCTGCGTGACGACGATCTGGTGCTGGCCCGACGGCAGTGCGGGTGGCGTGTAGCTCCAGTTGCCGTTGGCGTCGGCGTTGATGGTCACCGGCGGCTGGCCGTCGATCGAGATCTGGATGCGGCCGTTGGGTATGGCGCCGGTGCCCTGCAGCGTCGGCGTGGCGTCATTGGTTGCGCTGCCGTTGGCGATCGCGCCGGTGACCGGCGCCTGGTCGTCGATCAGGCTGACCGTCGGACGCGCCGCCGTCGGCTGGCGGTCATCGCCGCCACCAC
>NZ_AMPR02000425.1:0-23664 GCF_000307735.3 Cupriavidus sp. HPC(L)
GTCAGCGCCGAAGTGAGCCTGGACGACGGCGTGCAGCGGCTGCAGGTGCGCGCGCCCGGCCGCACGTTCGAGGTCCGGCTGGCGCTGCTCGGCATGCACAACGTGCGCAATGCGCTGGCGGCGATCGCCTGCGCGCTGGCCGCCGGCGTCGAGATCGACGCGATCCAGCGCGGCCTGGCCGGCTTCGCGCCGGTCAAGGGCCGGCTGCAGGTCAAGCGCGCCGCTGTCGGCACCGTGGTGATCGACGACACCTACAACGCCAACCCCGACTCGATGCGCGCCGCCATCGACGTGCTGGCCGGCTTCGCGCCGCCGCGCGTGCTGGTGATCGGCGACATGGGCGAGGTCGGCGATCAGGGACCGGCGTTCCACGCCGAGATCGGCGCCTATGCGCGCGCGCGCGGCATCGAGACGCTGTGGGCCACCGGCGAGGCCTCGCCGCATGCGGTGCAGGCGTTCGGCGAGGGCGCGCGGCACTTTGCCGGCGCCGGCGAACTGGCGGCGACGCTGGCCGCGGATGCCGACGGCACCGTCGCGCGCGCGAGCGCGGTGTTGGTCAAGGGTTCGCGCTTCATGCGGATGGAACGCATGGTAGACGCGCTGGTGACGCCGCCGGCGCGAGCGACGCAGGGTTGATGCTGAACGGTAGTGAAGCTTAACGATTGATTGGAATTGGCCGCAGGCCCCGAACCAGGGACACCGCGGCAGCAGACTGGAAACCGAAGAACGATGTTATTGGCCCTGGCCCAATGGCTGCAAGATGACTACAGCTTCCTGCGGGTCGTCAACTATCTGACCTTCCGCGCCGTGATGGCCAACCTCACGGCGCTGGTGATCGGCCTCGCGCTCGGTCCGTGGGTGATCCGCAAGCTGACCGAAATGAAGATCGGCCAGGCGGTGCGCACGATCGGCCCGCAGACCCATCTGGTCAAGTCCGGCACGCCGACCATGGGCGGCGTGCTGGTGCTGCTGTCGATCGGCATCTCGACGGTGCTGTGGTGCGACTGGGGCAACCGCTTCGTCTGGGTGGTGATGCTGGTGACGTTCGGCTACGGCGCGATCGGCTGGGTCGACGACTACCGCAAGGTCGTCTACCGGGATCCGCGCGGCATGTCGAGCGGCGAGAAGTATTTCTGGCAAACGCTGATCGGGCTGGTCGCCGCGGTCTATCTGGCCTTCTCGATTTCCGAGGCGAGCAACGTCAAGGTGTGGGAGCTGTTCCTCAGCTGGGTCGAGGGCGGGCTGTCGCTGGACATGCCCTACAAGTCGAACCTGCTGGTGCCCTTCTTCAAGGAGGTCAGCTATCCGCTCGGCGTGGCCGGCTTCATCGTGCTGACCTATTTCGTGATCGTCGGCTCGAGCAACGCGGTCAACCTGACCGACGGCCTCGACGGCCTGGTGATCATGCCGGTGGTGCTGGTCGGCAGCGCGCTCGGCGTGTTCGCCTACGTGATGGGCAATGCGGTCTACAGCAAGTACCTGCTGTTCCCGCATATCCCGGGCGCCGGCGAGCTGCTGATCTTCTGCTCGGCGATGGCCGGCGCCGGCCTCGCGTTCCTGTGGTTCAACGCGCATCCGGCGCAGGTGTTCATGGGCGATGTCGGCGCGCTGGCGCTGGGCGGGGCGCTCGGCACCATCGCCGTGATCGTGCGCCAGGAGATCGTGCTGTTCGTGATGGGCGGCGTGTTCGTCGCCGAGACGGTGTCGGTGATGCTGCAGGTCACCTGGTTCAAGTTCACCAAGCGGCGTTATGGCGAAGGACGGCGGCTGTTCCGCATGGCGCCGCTGCACCACCACTTCGAGTTGAGCGGGTGGAAGGAAACGCAGGTCACGGTCCGCTTCTGGGTGATCACGCTGCTGCTGGTGCTGATCGGCCTCTCGACGCTGAAGTTGCGCTGAAGCCGGACTGACTGAATTCGCGCGGATGCGCGTTCGCAAGATCGATCGACGACAGGAAATCAAAGGCAGGAAACGAAGTGTTTGGCGAGTTGCAGACCCCTGATGTGCTGGTACTGGGCCTCGGTGAATCGGGCCTGGCGATGGCGCGCTGGTGCGGCCGGTATGGCTGCGCGCTGCGCGTCGCCGATACCCGTCCGGCGCCCGCCAATCATGCCTTCCTGCAGGCCGAGCTGCCCTCGGCCGAATTCGTCGGCGGCCCGTTCACCGCCGCGCTGCTCGACGGCATCGGGCTGATCGCGATCAGCCCGGGCCTGTCGCCGGCCGAAGCCGACACCGGCGCGCTGCTGGACGCGGCGCGCGAGCGCGGCATCCCGGTGTGGGGTGAGATCGAACTGTTCGCGCGCGCGCTGGCGCATCTGCAGGCCGAAGCGGGCTACGCGCCAAAGCTGCTGGCGATCACCGGCACCAACGGCAAGACCACCACCACCGCGCTGACCGGCCGGCTGGTCGAGCGCGCCGGCAACACCGTCGCGGTGGCCGGCAATATCAGCCCGTCGGCGCTGGACAAGCTGTCGGCCTGCATCGCCTCGGCGACGCTGCCCGATGTCTGGGTGCTCGAACTGTCGAGCTTCCAGCTGGAGACCACGCATACGCTGGCGCCGCACGCGGCCGCGGTGCTGAACGTCACGCAGGACCACCTGGACTGGCACGGCACGATGCAGGCCTACGCGGCGGCCAAGCAGCGCATCTTCGGGCCGGTCGGCGGCGATGGTTCGCAGTGCGTGCAGGTGCTGAACCGCAACGACCGCCTGACGATGGAGATGGCGCGCCCGGGCACCGTGCCGGTGACCTTCGGCACCGACCTGCCGGAAGTGCCGGGCAGCTTCGGCATCCTGCGCGAGGGCGGCATGCCCTGGCTGGTGCTGGCCGAGCCCGATGGCGAGGCCGACGAGGCGAAGCCGCGCCGCCGCAAGGGCGCCGCCGGCGACGAGGCCGCGCCGGTGCCGGTGCGGCACAAGCGCCTGATGCCGGCAGACGCGCTGCACATCCGCGGCATGCACAACGCCACCAACGCGATGGCGGCGCTGGCGCTGTGCCGCGCCATCGATCTGCCGCTGAACGCGCTGCTGCACGGCCTGCGCGAATACCGCGGCGAACCGCACCGGGTCGAGTGGCTCGCCACGATCGACGATGTCGAGTACTTCGACGACAGCAAGGGCACCAATGTCGGCGCGACCGTCGCCGCGCTGTCCGGGCTGGACAAGCGCGTGGTGCTGATCGCCGGCGGCGAGGGCAAGGGCCAGGACTTCTCGCCGCTGGCCGCGCCGGTCGCGCAGTACGCGCGCGCGGTGGTGCTGATCGGCAAGGCTGCCGCCGAGTTGCGCGCGGCGCTGGAAGGCACCGGCGTCGCGCTGCTCGATGCGGGTTCGGAGGAGGGCGCGCTGGAGGCCGCGGTGCGGCTGGCCGCCGAGCAGGCGCAGCCGGGCGACGTGGTGCTGCTGTCGCCGGCCTGCGCGAGCCTGGACATGTTCCGCAACTACGTGCACCGCGCGCAGGTGTTCCGCGCCGCGGTCGAAGAACTGGCGCTGTCCCGGGGGATCATGCCATGAGCGAGATGCAGGCAGAGCGCCAGGCCAAGCGCAGCGGCTTCGTCGGCGCCACCATCGTCGGCGCGACCATCGGCAACGCCTGGGAAGGGCTGCGCGATGCGGTGTCTGGCGTCAAGCCGACCCGTTCGCGGATGATGGAATACGACCAGCCGCTGCTGTGGGTCGCGATCGTGCTGCTGTCGCTCGGCCTGGTGATGGTCTACTCGGCGACGATCGCGCTGCCCGATTCGCCGCGCTTTGCCAATTACCGCGAGAGCCATTTCCTGATCCGCCATGCGTTCTCGCTGCTGATCGGGTTGGGCGTCGGCCTGCTGGCCTTCCAGATCCCGGTCAAGTACTGGGATCGCTATGCGCCCAAGCTGTTCGTGCTGGCGCTGATCCTGCTGATCATCGTGCTGGTGCCCTTCATCGGCAAGGGCGTCAACGGCGCGCGCCGCTGGATTCCGCTGGGCCTGATGAACTTCCAGCCGTCCGAGCTGATGAAGCTGGCGGTGGTGCTGTACGCGGCCAACTACACGGTGCGCAAGCAGGAATGGATGCAGAGCCTGGGCAAGGGCTTCCTGCCGATGGGCGTCGCGGTCGCGGTGGTCGGCATGCTGCTGCTGCTCGAGCCCGACATGGGCGCGTTCCTGGTGATCGCCGCGGTGGCGATGGGCATCCTGTTCCTCGGCGGCGTCAACGGCAAGCTGTTCGGCGCGCTGGTGGCGATCGCGGTCGGCACCTTCGCGCTGCTGATCGCGGTGTCGCCGTGGCGGCGCGAGCGGATCTTCGCCTATCTGGACCCCTGGCGCGAGGAATACGCGCTGGGCAAGGCCTATCAGCTGACCCATTCGCTGATCGCGTTCGGCCGCGGCGAATGGGCCGGGGTCGGGCTGGGCGGCAGCATCGAGAAACTGCACTACCTGCCCGAGGCGCATACCGACTTCATCCTGGCCGTGATCGGCGAGGAACTGGGCTTCATCGGCGTGCTGGCCGCGATCGTGCTGTTCTACTGGCTGGTGCGCCGCGCCTTTTCGATCGGCCGCACCGCGCTGCAGCTGGACCGCACCTTCGCCGGCCTGGTCGCCAAGGGCATCGGCATCTGGATCGGCTGGCAGGCCTTCATCAACATGGGCGTGAACCTGGGACTGCTGCCGACCAAGGGGCTGACGCTGCCGATGGTCAGCTATGGCGGGTCCGGGATCCTGATGAACTGCGTGGCGTTGGCGCTGCTGCTGCGCATCGATTACGAAAACCGCGTATTGATGCGTGGAGGGAAGGTATGACGGCCACGCAGCAGCGCACGTTGCTCGTGATGGCGGGCGGCACCGGGGGCCATGTGTTCCCGGGGCTCGCCGTCGCGCATGCGTTGCGCGCGCAGGGCTGGCGCGTGGTCTGGCTCGGCAACCGCACCGGCATGGAAGCGACGCTGGTGCCGAAGCACGATATCCCGATGGAGTTCATCCAGTTCGGCGGGCTGCGCGGCAAGGGACTGCTGACCAAGCTGCTGCTGCCGCTGAACCTGCTGCGTGCGTTCTGGCAGAGCATCGGCGCGCTGCGCCGGGTGCGCCCGAGCGTGGTGCTCGGCATGGGCGGCTATATCACCTTCCCGGCCGGCATGATGGCCTCTCTGCTGGGCCGGCCGCTGGTGCTGCACGAGCAGAACTCGATCGCGGGGCTGGCCAACAAGGTACTGGCCAGGGTCGCCGACCGCGTGCTGTGCGCATTTCCCCAGACGCTGCCCGGCGCCGAGTGGACCGGCAATCCGGTGCGCGACGAAGTGGCGGCGCTCACCGAACCGGCCGCGCGCTACGACGGCCGCCAGGGTGCGCTGCGGGTGCTGGTGGTCGGCGGCAGCCTCGGCGCCGCGGCGCTGAACTCGGTGGTGCCGCAGGCCCTGGCGCTGCTGCCCGAGGGCGAGCGGCCGCTGGTGCGGCACCAGGCCGGCGTCAAGCAGATCGATACGCTGCGGGCCAATTACGCCGCGGCCGGGGTCGCGGGCGAGGCCGTGCCGTTCATCGACGACATGGCGCAGGCCTACGCCGAAGCCGATCTGGTGATCTGCCGCGCCGGCGCGATGACGGTATCGGAGGTGGCGGCCGCCGGCGTGGCGGCGCTGTTCGTGCCGTTTCCGCATGCGGTGGACGACCACCAGACGACCAACGCGCGTTTCCTGTCGGAACAGGGCGCCGCGCTGCTGGTGCAACAGGACGCATTGACCGCGGAAGGGCTGGCGCAGACGCTGGCGCAGCTGTCGCGGCCGCAATTGAAAGAGATGGCGCTGCGCGCGCGCGGACTGGCCAAGCCGGATGCGACCCGGCGCGTGGCGCAGGTCTGCAGCGAGCTGGCCAGGGATTAGTACGGGGAACCGACGGGATCGAGGTCCACCGACAAGCAGGATTCATGAAGCATATCGTCAAGAACATCCACTTCGTAGGCATCGGCGGCGCCGGCATGAGCGGCATCGCCGAGGTGCTGCTCAATCTCGGCTACCGGGTGTCCGGTTCCGACATGGGGAGCAACGCCGCGACGCGCCGCCTCGCCGCGCTGGGCGCGACGGTGATGCACGGCCACGATGCCGCGCATATCGCCGGCGCCAACGCGGTGGTGGTGTCGACCGCCGTCAGCGGCGACAACCCCGAGGTGCTGGCCGCGCGCGCCAAGCGAATTCCGGTGGTGCCGCGCGCGGTGATGCTGGCCGAACTGATGCGCCTGAAGCAGGGCGTCGCGATCGCCGGCACGCACGGCAAGACCACCACCACCAGCCTGGTGGCGTCGGTGCTGGCCGAGGGCGGACTCGATCCGACCTTCGTGATCGGCGGCCGGCTGAACTCGGCCGGCGCCAACGCGCGGCTGGGCACCGGCGACTTCATCGTCGCCGAGGCGGACGAATCGGACGCGTCGTTCCTGAACCTGTTCCCGGTGATCGAGGTGATCACCAACATCGACGCCGACCATATGGACACCTACGGGCATGACTTTGCCCGTCTGAAGCAGGCCTTCGTCGAATTCACGCAGCGGCTGCCGTTCTACGGCATCGCGGTGCTGTGCGTCGACGATCCGAACGTGCGCGAGATCCTGCCCTTCGTGTCCAAGCCGGTAGTCCGTTACGGCTTCGCCGAGGACGCGCAGGTGCGCGCCGTCAACGCCCGCGCGGTCGACGGCCAGATGCATTTCACGGTGCTGCGCCAGCTGAACAACCATAGCGAGCCGCCGCTCGACGTGGTGCTGAACCTGCCGGGCCTGCACAACGTGCAGAACGCGCTGGCGGCGATCGCGATCGCCACCGAGCTCGAAGTGCCCGACGCCGCCATCGTCAAGGCGCTGCGCGAATTCCACGGCGTCGGCCGGCGCTTCCAGCGCTACGGCGAGGTGGCCTGCGCGGACGGCAGCGGCACCTTCACGCTGGTCGACGACTACGGCCACCACCCGGTCGAGATGGCCGCGACGCTGGCCGCCGCGCGCGGCGCGTTCCCGGGCCGCCGCCTGGTGCTGGCGTTCCAGCCGCATCGCTTCACGCGTACGCGCGACTGCTTCGAGGACTTCGTCAAGGTGCTCGGCACCGTCGACGCGCTGCTGCTGGCCGAGGTCTACGCGGCCGGCGAGGCGCCGATCGTCGCCGCCGACGGCCGCGCGCTGACGCGCGCGCTGCGCGTCGCCGGCAAGGTCGAGCCGGTCTTCGTCGAGCGGATCGACGACATGCCGCAGTCGATCCTGGACGCCGCGCGTCCGGGCGACGTGGTGGTGACGATGGGCGCCGGCACGATCGGCGCGGTGCCGGGCCTGCTGGTGTCGGGCCAGGCCGGGGCCTCATCGACGGCCACGCCTTCCACGGCATCGGCGGCATCTTCCTCTTCGCAACCCGCTGCCCAGCCAGCGTCGCAACAACCAGTGCAAGCGGCCGTGCCGCAAGCCGGAGGCCAGGCATGAGCTTCGTCCCCAATCCCCAAATCGATCCAAAGACGCTCGGCAAGGTCGGCGTGCTGATGGGCGGCCGTTCGGCCGAACGCGAAATCTCGCTGCTGTCGGGCCAGGGGGTGCTGGCCGCGCTGCAGTCGCGCGGCGTCGACGCGCATGCCTTCGATCCCGCGGTGCAAGGCGTCGCCGAACTGGCCGCGGCAGGCTTCGACCGTGTCTTCATCGCGCTGCACGGCCGCTACGGCGAGGACGGCACCATGCAAGGGCTGCTCGAGCAGCTGGGCATCCCGTACAGCGGCAGCGGCGTGCTGGCCTCCGCGCTGGCGATGGACAAGCCGGCCACCAAGCGGCTGTGGAGTACCCATGGCTTGCCGACGCCGCGCTTCGCGATGCTGACGGCCGACTGCACCGAGCGCGAGTTCGACGCGGTGGTGGCGGACCTGGGCCTGCCGCTGATCGTCAAGCCGGCGCGCGAAGGGTCGTCGATCGGGCTGACCAAGGTCACGAACGCGAGCCAGATGCGCGCCGCCTACGAGAAGGCCGCCGCGCTGGACAACGACGTCATCGCCGAGGCGTTCATCGACGGCGCCGAGCTGACCTGCCCGATCGTCGGCGAGGGGCGCGACGCGCGGGCGCTGCCGGTGATCCGCATCGTCGCGCCCGACGCCAACTACGACTATCAAAACAAGTACTTCACGGACGTTACCCAATACCTGTGCCCCGCGAACCTGGGCGAAGAACTCGAGCAGCGCGTGCGCAGCCTCGCGGTCGAGGCCTTCCGCGTGCTGGGCTGCCGCGGCTGGGCGCGCGCCGACGTGATGCTGACCGCCGACGGCCAACCCTACCTGCTCGAGATGAACACCTCGCCCGGCATGACCGGCCATTCGCTGGTGCCGATGTCGGCGCGCGCGGCCGGCATCAGCTACGAGGACTTCGTGCTGCAGGTGGTCGCCGCGGCGACGCTGGACCTGCATCCGAACGAGCACTGGAAACCCGAATAACCCGCACAACGAAGCCTTCGCGCGCACCGAACCGACATGTGGCACAACGCACGCCTGCTTAACCTGATCGCCACCACGCTCTATGCCGTGGTGGTGGTGATGGCGCTCGCGGCCGGCCTGATGTGGCTGGCGCAGCGGCCGGTGTTCGCGATCACCCATGTCGAGCTGGCGCCGATGTACGGCGGCACGCTGCGCCACGTCAACGCGCCGGCGGTGCGCGCCAACGCGCTGGGCAAGCTGTCGGGCAATTTCTTCACGCTGGACCTGGACGCGGCGCGCCAGGCCTTCGAGTCGGTGCCCTGGGTGCGCAAGGCCAGCGTGCGGCGCGAATGGCCGAGCGGCCTGACGGTCAGGATCGAGGAACACGAGGCGCTCGGTACCTGGGGCGCGCCCGATACCGGCCGGCTGATCAATACCTATGGCGAGCTGTTCGTGGCCAATCCGGCCGAGGCGGAAGAGGACGCCCGCCTGCTCGCGCTCGATGGCCCGCCCGGCAGCGAGGCGGATGTCGTCGACAAACTCGAGATCATGCGCGACTGGTTCCGGCCGCTGAAGGCCGAACCGCTCGCGGTGACGTTGTCCGGGCGTTACGCCTGGCGGGCCAGGCTGTCCAACGGCATGGTGGTCGAACTGGGACGGGAACAGACCGACCTTGACCGGATGGCGATGGAGGAGCGCGTCAAGCGTTTCGTCATCGCCTGGCCGCAGGTGACGGAGCAGTGGGGCAAGCAGATCGAGTATGCGGATTTGCGCTATCCGAACGGGTTTGCCATCCGGGCAGCCAATGTGCGCTTCCTGACCGAGGCCCAGGCGGCAGCCGCCGCCAAGGCCCGCGAGCAGGGAGCGAGCAATGCGAACGGCGCCAACCGTGCCAGTGCCAGTGCCAGTGCGAGCAGCGCCAAGCGTGGCCCGGCTTCCAACAACAATCCGACGCGACTGAGAAAAGAGAACGCGGAGAAAACCCGATGAGCAAGGAATACAAGGACCTGTTGGTTGGTCTGGACATCGGCACCTCGAAGGTGGCGGCGGTGGTCGCGGAATTGCGCCCCGACGGCAGCTACGAAGTGATCGGGATGGGCCAATCCGAGTCCAAGGGGTTGAAGAAAGGGGTCGTGGTCAATATCGAGGCCACCGTGCAGTCGATCCAGAAGGCGCTCGAGGAAGCCGAGCTGATGGCCGACTGCAAGATTGCCGAGGTCTTCACCGGCATTGCCGGCAGCCACATCCGCTCGTTCAACTCGAGCGGCATGGTGGCGATCAAGGACAAGGAGGTGACCCAGACCGATGTGGCGCGGGTCATCGAAACGGCGAAGGCGGTCAACATCCCGACCGACCAGCAGATCCTGCACATCCTGACCCAGGAATTCATCATCGACGGCCAGGAGGACGTGCGCGAGCCGATCGGCATGAGCGGCATCCGCCTGGAGGTCAAGGTCCATATCGTGACCGGCGCGGTCAGCGCGGCGCAGAACATCGTCAAGTGCGTGCGCCGCTGCGGACTGGAGGTGCACGACCTGATCCTGCAGCCGCTGGCGTCGAGCCTGGCGGTGCTGACCGAGGACGAGAAGGAGCTCGGCGTGGTGCTGGTCGACATCGGCGGCGGCACCACCGATATCGCGATCTTCAGCGAAGGCGCGATCCGCCATACCGCGGTGATTCCGATCGCCGGCGACCAGATCACCAACGACATCGCGATGGCGCTGCGCACGCCGACGCCCGATGCCGAGGACATCAAGATCCAGTACGGCATCGCCAAGCAGGCGATCGCCGATCCGGAGGAAATGATCGAGGTGCCGGGCGTGGGCGACCGCGGCACGCGCACGCTGTCGCGCCAGGCGCTGGCGGCGGTGATCGAGCCGCGCATCGAGGAGCTGTACTCGCTGGTCCATCAGGTCGTGCGCGAGTCCGGCTACGAGGAATTGCTGTCGTCCGGCATCGTGATCACCGGCGGCACCGCAATGATGCCCGGCATGGTGGAACTGGGAGAGGACATCTTCCTCAAACCGGTTCGGGTTGGCGTTCCCGAGTACCGCGGCAACCTGCACGAGGTCGTCAAGAGCCCGCGCTATTCGACGGTGATGGGCCTGCTGCTGGAAGGCCGCGTGCAACGGATGCGCGGACGCAAGGTGGCGGTGCAGAGCGGTTCGGTCAAGCAGATCTGGACGCGCATGAAGGAATGGTTCGTCGGCAATTTCTGATCGGCGACAGGCATTGATGACACGAATTGGCGACGCGCCGATTGCCGACTGTCCACCGTGGCGGGCCCGGCGCGTTGATGGAGCAGTTTCTTTCTTTTGGTTCTTTGTTCAGGAACCAAGGGTTGCGGCGGGGAGGCCGCAGCGTTTGGCGACTGATTTTTCTCGGAGGCAGTGATGGACTTTGACATGATCGAATCGGAAATGCAGGACGGCACCATCATCAAGGTGGTCGGCGTGGGCGGCGCGGGCGGCAACGCCGTGCAGCACATGATCAACCGCGGGGTGCAGGGCGTCGAATTCATCTGCATGAACACCGATGCGCAGGCGCTCAAGCGCTCGACCGCGGCGCGCGTGCTGCAACTGGGCAATACGGGCCTGGGCGCCGGCGCCAAGCCGGAGGTCGGCCGCACCTGCGCCGAATCGGCGCGCGAACAGATCGCCGACGCGCTGCGCGGCGCGCATATGGTCTTCATCACTGCCGGCATGGGCGGCGGCACCGGTACCGGTGCGGCGCCGATCGTGGCGCAGGTCGCCAAGGAGATGGGCATCCTGACCGTCGGCGTGGTCAGCAAGCCGTTCGACTTCGAAGGCGCGCGCCGCGCGAAGGTCGCTGAGCATGGTTCGGCCGAGCTGGAGAACAACGTCGACTCGCTGATCGTCGTGCTCAACGAGAAGCTGTTCGAGGTGATGGGCGACGACGCCGAGATGGACAAGTGCTTCCAGTGCGCCGATGACGTGCTGCACAACGCGGTGGCCGGCATTGCCGAGATCATCAACGTGGACGGCCTGGTCAACGTCGACTTTGAAGACGTCAAGACCGTGATGGGCGAGCAGGGCAAGGCGATGATGGGCACGGCCACGGTGTCGGGCGTCGATCGCGCGCGCCTGGCCGCCGAGCAGGCGGTTGCCAGCCCGCTGCTGGAAGGCGTGGATCTGTCCGGCGCGCGCGGCGTGCTGGTCAACATCACGGCCAGCCGCTCGCTGAAGCTGTCGGAGACTAAGGAAGTCATGAACACGATCCGCAGCTATGCCGCGGAAGATGCGACCGTGATCTTCGGTACCGTCTACGACGACTCGATGGGCGATGCGCTGCGCGTGACCGTGGTCGCCACGGGCCTGGGCCGCTCGGGCAAGAAGCAGCAGCCGATGACGCTGCTCAAGACCGGTACCGACAACATGCCGGTGCAGATGATGGCCGGCCTGCAGCATGGCTCGGCGCTGCACAGCGCGCCGGACTACAGCGGCCTCGATACGCCGGCGGTGTTCCGCAGCTCGCGCGAAACCGCGTCGGCGCACGTGGCCGCGCTGCAGGAAAAGGGTGTCGACACGTACGACATCCCGGCGTTCCTGCGCAAGCAGGCGGACTGAGCACGGCGCGACGTCGGTCCGCGGCGAGCCGACCCCTCGGCTGGCCGATCGCATCGCCGGCAGGTTGCCGGCCGCGCATCCGCGACAGCGGGGCACGATGGGCGCTCCCCATCCGCCCGTGCCCGCGCTCCGGATGACGGCCGCCGGCCTTTCGCGCGAGCGAGGAGATTGACGCCGCCCGCTGTCCTCCGTCCGCATCCCGTGCCGGGACAGGCGCGCCGCCGGCCGCCTCCCCGGACTGGTCTCCCGCCGTATCCCGGCCGGGATGTGCCTTCCGTCCCCGCGGCGAGCGCAAGCTCGCCGCGCCTGTTTTTGTCAGTTCTGCTTGCCGGCCTGTCGGCGTCCGCCGACAGCCGTGCGCGCCGCCGTCCCACTTGGGATGCCGGAAGGCGGCAACTATGATGCAGACTGGGTTTGGCCAAGGCGATCGCCGTCGTTGCCGCGCCGTCGTTGCCGATGGGCGACGTGGACGCCGACGCCGCGGCTACCTGAGGAAAACGCCATGATCGAAATCGGTGCACGCGTGCCCGACGCGACGCTGTACGAGTACTTCGAAACCGAGACGGGCGGCTGCGCGCTCGGTCCCAACGCCTTCTCGGTCGCCGAGCTGGCCAAGGGCCGCCGCATCGTCGTGTTCGGTCTGCCCGGCGCATTCACGCCGACCTGTTCCGCACGCCATGTGCCCGGCTTCGTCGAGCAGGCCGAGGCGCTGCGCGCCGCGGGCGTCGACGAGATCTGGTGCGTGTCGGTCAACGACGCCTTCGTGATGGGCGCCTGGGCGCGCGAGCAGGGCACCGCCGGCAAGGTCCGGATGCTCGGCGACGGCAGCGCCGACTGGACGCGTGCGCTGGGCCTGGAGCAGGACCTGGGCAAGCGCGGCATGGGCGTCCGCTCGCAGCGCTATGCGATGGTGATGGACGATGGCGTGGTCACGCACCTGGCCGTCGAAGCCCCGGGCAAATTCGAGGTCAGCAGCGCGGAAGCGGTGCTCGCGATGTTGCGCGCGTAAGACGGCATGCCGTGATCCATGGCCGCCGTGACCCGGAGGGGGCGGCGTTGAAAGTGCTTGACGAGTCCCTTATAACGCGTCCGTCGACGACTTCGCCGCCATTTCCCGCATCTTTTTCGGGCCTTTACCCGTCGAATGCCACACCGTTAACACGACGAAACAAAACTGGTGCAGCGCAATATTCTCGCCGGTGGTAAGATGCGGTTTATTGGATTTCAAGCCCGATAGATTTTAATAATTAGCAGAGGCCGTCATGCTCAAACAGCGCACCATCAAGTCCCTGGTCAAGACCGTTGGCATTGGCTTGCACTCGGGCCGTAAAGTGACGCTGACATTGCGGCCCGCCCCGACCGACACCGGTATCGTGTTCACCCGGGTCGACCTGCCCGAGCCGGTCGAGATTCCGGTCAAGGCATCGGCGATCGGCGATACGCGGCTGGCCTCCGTGCTGCAGAAGAACGGCGCCCGCGTGTCCACCATCGAACACCTGATGTCCGCCTGCGCGGGTCTCGGCATCGACAACCTGTTCGTCGACGTCGACGCCGAGGAAATTCCGATCATGGACGGCAGCGCGGCGTCCTTCGTGTTCCTGCTGCAGTCGGCAGGCATCGAGGAGCAGCCGGCGGCCAAGCGCTTCATCCGCGTCAAGAAGCCGGTGGAGGTGCGCGAGGGCGACAAGCTGGCGCGGCTCGAGCCGTATTTCGGCTTCAAGCTGTCGTTCACGATCGACTTCCGCCATCCGGCCGTCGACAAGACCGGCCAGACCTTCGAGATCGATTTCGGCGACACCAGCTATGTGCGCGAGATCGCGCGCGCCCGTACCTTCGGCTTCGCGCACGAGGTCGAGGCCCTGCGCGAGATGGGCCTGGCGCGCGGCGGCAGCCTGGACAACGCGATCGTGCTCGACGAGCACCGCATGCTGAACAACGAGGAACTGCGCTATGGCGACGAGTTCGTGCGCCACAAGATCCTCGACGCGATCGGCGACCTCTATGTCGTCGGCCATCCGCTGATCGGCGCCTACGTCGCCAACAAGTCCGGCCACGGGCTGAACAACCAGTTGCTGCGCGCGCTGCTGGCGGACGAGCAGGCCTACGAGATCGTCAGCTTCGAACGCCAGGAAGAGGCCCCGGCCGCCTTCCTGCCGCAGCTGCAGCCGGCCTTCGCCTGATTATTCAAGGGTGGGTTTGCTCCCCTCGCCCGCTTGCGGGAGAGGGGCGGGGGTGGGGGCAACGGCGCTTGCCAGGCCCCCCGCGCCTGGCCTCAGCGATGCCGCGACAGCAGCGTCTGCACCGCGTCCCGCAGCGGCGAGTCCGGCAAGGTCTGCGCCAATTCCCCCAGGCTGTTCAATCCCGCCGCCGGCACGCCCGTTCTCTTGGGCCGCTCGGCCGGCTCAACGTCCCAGTCGCCGCGCGCGGCGTCGGGCTGTACCCGCACCTTGACCGCATCGATCCGTGCCCCACGTTGCTGCAGCCGCGCCAGCAGGCTCGGCACGATCTGCCGCACCCGCGCCGCGGCCGCGCCGTGCGCGGCCAGCAGCAGCAGCGTGTTCGGCTGCCCCGGGCTGCGGGTGTCCTGGCGCACACCGCCGACCGCGATGCCGGCGCGCATGCCGGGCGGCAGCAGCGCCATCACCTCGGCTTCCAGCGCGGCCAGCTCGCGCGCCGCCTGCATCAGCGACGACATCGGTCCGGCCTTGGCCAGCCAGTCGTTCAGCGGCTTGGCGTGGGGTGTTTGCAGGGCGTGGTGGGTGAACAGGCGCATGCCGGCATTCTAGCCGCTGCCTGCCTCGAGCGGCCCCGGCACGGCACCCGCGGTGCCGTGCGCGAGACGCCGTGCCGGCACGGTCGGCAGCCACGCCCGGCATGTCCGAAACCGCGCGGGACCGGCCACGGAACCGCCCGCCGCGCGTGATAAACTCGGCGTTTTGCGCTAATCCTCTCTTCGCCACGCGCGCTTCGCGTCCGGCCCTCCGGCTCGGACGGCGGGACCGCAATCGTGCGCAGGTGACACCAATCGATGATCACGGGCCTTCTCAAGAAAGTCTTCGGCAGCCGTAACGAGCGGCTGATCAAACAATATCGACGGACAGTCGAGCGGATCAACGCGCTGGAGCCGAAGTTCGAAGCGCTGTCGGACGACGAGCTGCGCGGCATGACCGAACAGTTCCGCCAGCGCCACGCCGGCGGCGAATCGCTCGAGTCGCTGTTGCCCGAAGCCTTCGCGGTCTGCCGCGAGGCCAGCAAGCGCGTGATGAAGATGCGCCATTTCGACGTGCAGCTGATCGGCGGCATGGTGCTGAACGACAACAAGATCGCCGAGATGCGTACCGGCGAGGGCAAGACCCTGACCGCGACGCTGGCGGTCTACCTGAACGCGCTGACCGGCAAGGGCGTGCACGTGGTCACGGTCAACGACTACCTGGCGCAGCGCGATGCCGAGTGGATGGGCCGGCTGTACAACTTCCTCGGGCTGTCGGTCGGCGTCAACCTGTCGCAGATGCCGCACGACCAGAAGCAGGCGGCCTACAACAGCGACATCACCTACGGCACCAACAACGAATTCGGCTTCGACTACCTGCGCGACAACATGGTCTACGACCCGGGTCAGCGCGTGCAGCGGCCGTTGCACTATGCAATCGTCGACGAGGTCGACTCGATCCTGATCGACGAGGCGCGCACCCCGCTGATCATCTCGGGCCAGGCGGAGAACCATACCGACCTGTACCAGCGCATGAACGGCATCCCGAAGCTGCTCGAGCGCCAGATCGGCGAGGAGAAGGCGGACGGCACCGGCGTCGAGAAGCCGGGCGACTACTACGTCGACGAGAAGGCGCACCAGGTCTACCTGACCGAAGCCGGCCACGAGAAGGCCGAGCAGATCATGGCGCAGCTGGGCCTGATCGGCGAGGGCGAGTCGCTGTACGCGCCGCAGAACATCACGCTGATGCACCATCTGTACGCCGCGCTGCGCGCGCACAGCCTGTTCCATCGCGACCAGCACTACGTGGTGCAGAACGACGAGGTCGTCATCGTCGACGAATTCACCGGCCGCCTGATGACGGGCCGCCGCTGGTCCGACGGCCTGCACCAGGCGGTCGAGGCCAAGGAAGGCGTGACCATCCAGCAGGAAAACCAGACGCTGGCGACGATCACGTTCCAGAACTACTTCCGGATGTACGAGAAGCTGGCCGGCATGACCGGCACGGCCGACACCGAGGCTTATGAATTCCAGGAGATCTACGGCCTGGAAGTGGTCGTGATCCCGACCAACAAGCCGACCCAGCGCAAGGACTTCCAGGATCAGATCTTCAAGACGTCCAAGGAGCGCTACGACGCCGTGGTCCGCGATATCCGCGAATGCTACGAGCGCGGGCAGCCGGTGCTGGTCGGCACCACGTCGATCGAGACCTCGGAATACCTGTCGGACCTGCTGAACAAGGAAAAGCTGCCGCACCAGGTGCTCAACGCCAAGCAGCACGCGCGCGAGGCGGAGATCGTCGCGCAGGCGGGCCGGCCGCAGATGATCACAATCGCCACCAACATGGCGGGCCGCGGTACCGACATCGTGCTGGGCGGCAACGTCGAGAAGCAGGCCGGCTTCATCGAGGCCGATGCCAATCTGTCGGACGACGACAAGGCCTCGCGCATCGCGCAGCTGAAGTCGGAATGGCAGTCGCTGCACGAGCAGGTCAAGGCCGCGGGCGGCCTGCATATCGTCGGCACCGAGCGCCACGAGTCGCGCCGGATCGACAACCAGCTGCGCGGCCGCGCCGGCCGCCAGGGCGACCCGGGTTCGTCGCGCTTCTATCTGTCGCTGGACGACCAGCTGCTGCGCATCTTCGCCGGCGACCGCGTGCGCGCGATCATGGACCGCCTGAAGATGCCCGAGGGCGAACCGATCGAGGCCGGCATCGTCACGCGTTCGATCGAATCGGCGCAGCGCAAGGTCGAGGGCCGCAACTTCGATATCCGCAAGCAGCTGCTGCAGTACGACGACGTCGCCAACGACCAGCGCAAGGAAATCTACAAGCTGCGCAACGAGGTGCTCGAGGCGCAGGACGTCGGCGAGATGATCAAGAGCCTGCGCGAGGGCGTGCTGGTCGATCTGTTCCGCGAGTACGTGCCGGCCGAATCGATGGAAGAGCAGTGGGACATCGCCGGCCTGGAGAAGCGCCTGCGCGACGATTTCGGCCTGGAGCTGCCGCTGGCGCAGACCATCGAGAACGCGCAGAGCATCGAGGACGAGGAACTGCTGCAGATGATCGTCTCGGCCGCGGCCGAGCGCTACGAGGCCAAGGTCGCGCAGGTCGGCCGCGAGGCCTTTGCCGGCTTCGAGCGCTCGGTGATGCTGCAGAGCATCGACACGCACTGGCGCGAGCACCTGGCCGCGCTGGACCATCTGCGCCAGGGCATCCATCTGCGCGGCTATGCGCAGAAGGATCCGAAGCAGGAGTACAAGCGCGAGTCGTTCGAGCTGTTCGCGCGGCTGCTGGACGTGATCAAGAGCGAGGTTACCCGCGTCGTCTTCAACGTCCAGATCCAGTCGCCGGAAGAGCTCGAGCACGCCTCCGAGCAGATCGAGGACGACCTGTCGCATCTGGGCAATGTGCGATACCAGCATGACGAGTTCGGCGGCGCCGGTCCCGACACCGGCGAGCGCGCGATTGCCGCCGCGGCACGCGGCGCGCGCGACGACAGCGAAGTGGCGACCATGCCCCGCGTCGGCCGCAACGACCCGTGCCCGTGCGGCTCGGGCAAGAAGTTCAAGCAGTGCCACGGCCGGCTGAGCTGAGCCGGCCGCAAGACACTGGCACTGGGTATCGCATCGAAGCAAGGAATCGAACATGGCCGTCAACTTGCCGCTGCCGCAGGCAGAGAATCTGAAACCGGTCGCCGGCGTCGAGCTCGGCTGGGCTGAAGCGGGCATCCGCAAGGCCAACCGCAAGGACGTGCTGGTGGTGCGCCTGGCCGAAGGCAGCACCGTGGCGGGCGTCTTCACGCGCAACCGCTTCTGCGCCGCGCCGGTGCAGGTCTGCCGCGAGCATCTGGCGGCCGGCCGCGGCATCCGCGCGCTGGTGATCAATACCGGCAATGCCAATGCCGGCACCGGCGAGCCGGGCCTGGCCAACGCCCGCGCGACCTGCGACGCGGTCGCCGGCGCGCTGGGCATCGGGGCCGATCAGGTGCTGCCGTTCTCGACCGGCGTGATTCTCGAACCGCTGCCGATGGACCGCCTGCTGGCCGGCGTGCCGAAGGCGATCGCCAACGCGCGCGAGGACAACTGGCTGGCGGCGGCCGAATCGATCATGACCACCGACACGCAGCCGAAGGCCGCGTCGCGCACGGTGGCGATCTGCGGCAAGACCGTCACGCTGACCGGCATCAGCAAGGGCGCCGGCATGATCCGTCCCAATATGGCGACGATGCTGGGCTTCATCGCCACCGATGCGACCGTGGCGCAGCCGGTGCTGCAGGCGCTGGTGGCGCACGCGGCGGACCACTCGTTCAACAGCATCACGATCGACGGCGATACCTCGACCAACGATTCGTTCGTGCTGATCGCCACCGGCCGCGCCGGCGCGCCCGCGATCGAGCGCGCGGACGGTGCCGAGTTCGCGGCGCTGCGCGATGCGGTGACGTCGCTGGCGCAGGAGTTGGCGCAGATGATCGTGCGCGACGGCGAAGGCGCGACCAAGCTGATGACGATCCGGGTCGAGGGCGGCCGCGATGTCGCCGAGTGCCGCCAGATCGCCTATGCGGTCGCCCACTCGCCGCTGGTCAAGACCGCGTTCTACGCGTCCGACCCCAATCTGGGCCGGATCCTGGCCGCGGTGGGCTATGCCGGTGTCGACGACCTCGATGTCGGCGGCGTCAACCTGTGGCTCGACGATGTCTGGGTCGCCAGGGACGGCGGCCGCCACCCCGACTACCGCGAGGAAGACGGTCAGCGCGTGATGAAGCAGGCCGAGATCACGGTGCGTATCGCGCTGGGCCGCGGCAATGCCACGGCCACGGTCTGGACCTGCGACCTGTCGCACGACTACGTATCGATCAACGCGGACTATCGTTCCTGATTGCTGCCTGACGATGCCTTGCCGATTGGCGAGGCATCGCGCACGCCGAGGGCCGGGCATCGGCCCATCGTGCTCGCCTCGCTGTTCCGCTTCTGCCATCCCCCGCCTTTCCGGATTGCCGCCATGTCCGATCTCGCCTCCCGTCTCGACCAGTTTCTGTCCCGGCTCGAACAATGGCTGCCGCCGCAGCTGACCGAGGACGATTGGCAGCAGGCCGTCGCCTTCCGCTGGCGCAAGCGCCAAAGCCTGTTCGGCAATATCGGCTATCTGCAAGCCATCCGGCAGCTGCCGCCCATCCATCTGGACGACCTGAAGAACATCGAGCGCCAGAAGGACGCGATCGTCGCCAATACGCGCCAGTTCGTGCACAGGCTGCCGGCCAACAACGTGCTGCTGACCGGCGCGCGGGGCACCGGCAAGTCGTCGCTGATCAAGGCCTGCCTGAACGCCTTCGTGGAGGAGGGGCTGCGCCTGGTCGAAGTCGACAAGGCCGATCTGGGGGACCTGGGCGATATCGTCGAGCAGCTGACGCAGCGGCCGGAACGCTTCGTGATCTTCTGCGACGACCTGTCGTTCGAGGACGGCGAATCGGGCTACAAGTCGCTGAAGTCGGCGCTCGACGGCTCGGTCGCCGCGCAGTCGGACAACGTGCTGGTCTATGCGACCTCGAACCGCCGCCATCTGCTGCCGGAGTACATGAAGGACAACGAGACCTACCAGCACACCGCGGATGGCGAAATCCATCCCGGCGAAGTGGTCGAGGAAAAGATCTCGCTGTCCGAGCGCTTCGGCCTGTGGCTGTCGTTCTATCCGCCGAAGCAGGACGAATACCTGAATATCGTCGCGCACTGGTTGCGCCAGTTTGGCTGCAGCGACGACGATATTGCCGCGGCTCGCGGCGATGCGCTGGTCTGGGCGCTCGAGCGCGGCTCGCGCTCGGGGCGCGTCGCGTGGCAGTTCGCGCGCGACTGGGGCGGCAAGCATGGCAAGCCTTACGGCGGACATCCGGGCGCGCACCAGGGCGAGCCGGCATGAGCGGGGGACGCAAGGTCACCGAGGTCGCGGTCGGCGTGCTGGTACGGCCGGACGGCCGCTTCCTGCTGGCACAGCGGCCGGCCGGCAAGCCCTACGAGGGCTACTGGGAGTTTCCCGGCGGCAAGCTCGAAGCCGGCGAATCGGTCGAAGCGGCGCTGGCGCGCGAGCTGCACGAGGAACTGGGCCTGGACATCACGGCCTCCACGCGCTGGCACGTGCTCGAGCACGATTACCCGCACGCCTATGTACGGCTGCACTTCTGCAAGGTCACCGGCTGGACCGGCGAACCGGTCGGGCGCGAAGGCCAGGCGTTCTCGTGGGAGCAGGTGCCCGTTACCGTCGGTCCGCTGCTGCCGGCGACGATTCCGGTGGTCCAGTGGTTGGGGGAGGAGGCGGCCTGAGCGTTGCCGCCGTGCGAGCGCGGGCGCTCAGTCCTCGTTCCGGTCCTGCTCGTCCTCGGTCGGATCGGCCGGCTTGCCGCCGATCACGTATTTCTCCGAGGCCCAGGCACCCAGGTCGATCTGCTTGCAACGTTCGGAACAGAAGGGACGGAACTTGTTTTCCGGCACCCAAACCACGTCCTTGCCACAGGTCGGGCATTTGACTACGGATGGCATGGCAAATCAGAAGTTGCAGAGTTTGAGCAGGAAGGGGATGTCGGCGTCGACCGAGCGCGGTCGCATGTCGCCGTCCTGCTGGGTGAAGCGCACCCACAGCATGTACTTGTTGGCGCTCATCTCGGGGATGAAGGCCAGCAGCGAATCGTCGAGCAGCACCTGCATCAACTGGTAGCTGCGGCCGGACAGCATCTGCTGATAGCTGCCGCCGGTGGCGATCACCTTGCCGCTCTGTCCGGATTCGCGCAGCAGCTTCAGCACCGCATCGGTACCCACGCGCAGCGGAATCAGCGGACGCACCCACTTCAGGATGTCGGCGCGCCGTTCCTCGGCGGGCCGATGCTGCCAGGCATAGTACGAGGGCAGGTCGAACTCGCAGGTGCCGCCGGGAATGATCGCGCGGCTGCGGATGCTGGTCAGCCACTCGTTGTCGGTCAGCAGCTGGCCCGCCTTGCCGACGGTCTGGTTCAGCTGCGCGATGGCCTGCTCGAGCTCGCCGATCACCGCGTCGAGCGTCTGCTGGTCGATCTGCGGGCTCGAACGCAGCGCGCTCAGCGCCTGTCGCTGGCGGTCGAGTTCCTTGATCAGATCGGTCTTCAGATCGGCGCGGCCAGCGACGTCGATGATCTCGAACAGCGTGGTCAGCGCGACATGATGCTGCAGCGCATGTTCCTGTCCGAGAAAGTAATCCAGCCGATCGAACAGGTCCTCCAGACGCAGGAGTGTCCTGATGCGTTCGTTGAAAGGATATTCGTACAGAATCAAGGGGAAGTCCGTGCAGCGCGGCGTCGGTCAGCTTGCCGGCCCGGTGCTGGATTCGACAGACGAATCGGCTCAGGCTGGCGCGCGAGGCGATCGGTACAGAATGCATGCGAAGCTCGCATGCGGCCGTATGCATGCACTTGGCAGCATATTCCAACGCATTCTATGCGAGACAGCGCGCAAGGACAATGAAACGCCCCGATGGTGGCCTCGGCGGCGCCTGACGGAAAGTGCGCTTGCACGCCGGCGTGGCTAGCGCGCGGCGGGTTTGGCGGACAGCGGCTGCATCGCACGATAGCGGCGATCGAGCGTCTCGACCTGCGGCGGCAATGCCTCGACCGGGCCATCGTTGTCGATCACGTCGTCGGCGACGGCCAGCCGTTGCGCGCGCGTGGCCTGCCTGGCCATGATGGCCTCGACCTGCTCGCGCGAGAAGCCGTTGCGCGCCATCACGCGGGCGATCTGCGTCGCTTCGCTGCAGTCGACCACCAGCACGCGGTCGACACGTTCGCGCCAGCGGCCCGATTCGACCAGCAGCGGCACGACGTGGATCAGATAGGGATGGGCGCCGTCCGCGCGGATCCGGGCGGCCCGCTGTTCGGTGACCTCGCGGATCAGCGGATGCGTGATCGCCTCGAGCCGGGCCTTGGCGGTCGGATCGGAGAAGACCAGCGCGCGCATCGCGTCGCGGTCCATCGCGCCGTCGGCGCGCAGGCAGGTGGGGCCGAAGGCCTCGACCAGCGCGGCAATCGCCGCGCCGCCGGGGGCGGTGATCTCGTGCGCGATCAGATCGGTATCGATCAGCGCGGCGCCGCGTTCGGCAAACAGATCGGCGACGCGGCTCTTGCCAGAGCCGATGCCCCCGGTCAATCCGATTTCCAGCATAAGTCTCCAGGTCAGTGGGTCTGCATCGCGCCCGCTTCGATGGCAATGTCCGGCGCCAATGCCGGCAACAGCCAGTCGGCACCGGCGAACAGCACCAGCAGTCCGGCGCCGGCAATGAACGGCCCGAACGGGAACGGCGTATCGCGATCGTGTCGGCGCAGTGCGATCTTGGCAAGACCGTACACCAGTCCCACCACCGACGACACCAGCACCAACGCGGGCAGCGCCTGCCAGCCGAACCAGCCGCCCAGCGCGGCCATCAGCTTGAAGTCGCCATAGCCCATGCCCTCCTTGCCGCGCAGCAGCTTGAACAGCCAATAGGTCGTCCACAACAGCAGATAGCCGGCGGCCGCGCCAATCACCGCATCGCCGATCGGCGCGAACAGGCCGGTCATGTTCAGCAGCAGGCCCAGCCACAGCAGCGGCTGCGTGATCTGGTCCGGCAGCAGCTGCGTGTCCGCATCGATCAGCGCCAGCGACAGCAGCGACCAGATCAGCACCAGCGCGGCCAGCGCCTGCCAGGTCGGTCCGAAATGCCAGGCCGCCAGCGCGCACAGTGCCGCGCTGATCAGCTCGACGGCGGGATAGCGCAGGCCGATCGGCTTGCGGCAGCTCGAGCAGCGGCCGCGCAGCAGCAGATAGCCGAGCACCGGGATGTTCTCCCACGGCGCGATCGCATGGCCGCAGTGCGGGCACGACGAGCGCGGCACCACGAGGTCGTAGCGGTCCGGGAAGGGCGCGGGCTCGTGGCGCAGCGCCGCCAGATAGTTGGCCTCCTCGCGCTCCATCATGCGCGGCAGCCGATGCACCACCACGTTGAGGAAGCTGCCGACCACCAGTCCGAGCAGCGCCGCCGCGCCCAGCAGGAACCATGGCGGCAGCGCGGCCAGTGCGGCGATGGTCCAGGTACCGGCGGGCATGGCCGCGTTCCAGTTCGACAGGAAGCCTTGCATCTCAGACCACCTGGGCGAGCCTGAAGATCGGCAGGTACATCGCGATCACCAGCGCGCCGATCAGCACGCCCAGCACCACGACGATCAACGGCTCGACCAGGCCGGCGAGCGCGGCGACGCCCTCGTCGACCTCGCGCTCGCAGCATTGCGCGACATGCAGCAGCATCGTGTCGAGCGCGCCGGATTCCTCGCCGATGCGCGTCATCTGCAGCGCCATCGGGTCGAACGCGGCACTGGCGCGCATTGCCGTCGCCAGGCTGGCGCCGCAACGCACCGCGCGTTCGATCTGCCGGGTGGCGTCGCGGTACACGCGATTGCCGGCGGCGCCCGCGACCAGCGCCATGGCCTCGACCA